>CAYGTK010000092.1:0-15620 GCA_964352775.1 uncultured Chitinophagaceae bacterium | reverse complement strand
GCTGAAGAGACTGCAGTAGAAGAAGCTCCTGTAGCTGAAGAAGCTGCTCCAGCAGAAGAAGCTCCAGCTGCTGAAGAAGAGAAAAAAGAAGGCGAGTAAATACAACTAGTACCATTGGAATTTATAGCCATTGGTAAGTGCTTAAAGCCACACAAATTAAATGGTGGACTGAAAATTCAGTTCCACCATTTTTTGTTAGATACCAGTTTGAACAGTCTGTTCATTGGTAGAGCTGATAAGCCCATACCCTATTTTATTGAAGAGCTACGCGCCATTAGCGATGAGGTATTCATTGCTAAGCTAGAAGGGGTAGATACCCCAGAGGATGCTATGGCGCTGCGTAACCAGACGATATACCATCAAAAAGAGGTGGTAGACCAAGCCTTTGAGCTACCCGCAGATGACGAATGGCTAGCGTCAGACCTGGTAGACTTCACCCTATACGACCAGAACGATAAAAATCTAGGTATAATAAAAGACGTGCTTGAATTCAATGAGCAATGGGTGGCCGTGCTTACCATTCAAGAAAAAGAAGTACTTATACCTATATCAGAAGAACTGATACTAGACATGAACGACCAAAAGCAGACCATTAAAGTGCAAGTACCCGATGGCTTGGTAGACTTGTATTTGGGGGAGAGCTAGAAACTAAGTACGTGTATCGTGCAGCCGTTGGCAATGGCAATTCGTTTGTTCACTTTGTTGACTGCGATTGGAGGTACGTTATTGATACCCCAGATAATTGATGAATCCTGAACCCCAGAATTAATGTCTTCAAATTCTTGAACTATAGCTCCAGTATTTAAGTCTATAAGCTTTGGAAGCTCGTAAAGATCTAACACGACATTTTCATCTATAGCTATAAGGGTTCCTCGCTTATATTCCCCTTCGGGCCTTACTTTCTTTAAAAATTGATTTTCTTTTAATGAAAACAAACCTATTTCATTTAACCCCAAGCCCTTAACTTCTTCATCAGAATCAAATGCTTCATCTGTAGCGGAAACAACAACCAAATCATCAGTTAAAAAATCACAGCTACAAATCTCTACTTGGCTCGTAAATGGTTCGTTCCATTCCTTATTCCGTAAACTGTCTGGCGAACATCCTTCTATATCTATCGTAGCGCCTAAACCAAATGGATGCCACCACCAGCCGCAATGCATAATAACCTTACCAGAGGGGTTTACTTTCAACCTCGAAAAAAATGGTCCGCCCTCTACTTTTTTACCTATAACAGTTCGTTCGGCAGAATCTATTGATTCCAAAACCACTTCATTATAATTCTCAGGGCAGTGAACAATTGCATACTCACCATTAGGAAGCTTAAGAAATGCTATTGGATACTCATAAGCATCAGAACAGTAGTATGGTCTGTTAATTTCTCGAATCATCTCCCCATTATTAAGTAAGATACCTTTAGTACCAAGCCTTACATATACTACAGCGTACACTCCATTATCGGATACAATGGCAGAGTCAAAACCAAAACCGTATTCTAACTGAGTTTGCTCATATGAACCATCAAGACGATAAGTATTACCCCCAGCAACAAAGTCCATTAACTCACCACCTACCCAATTAAGCGAAAGCGGGCCGTGAGGAAAATCAATTTGATGATGGGCTAGAATCAAAATGGAGGATAATGAAAACTACTAACCCTACTTCCCTTCACTCAAATCGCCGCCACCTTTCTTAGGGCGTTTGCTGAATGATTCGCGCATATCGGTATCAGCCTCTATGTTCTTCATGCGGTAGTAATCCATAATACCGAAGTTACCTGAGCGGAAGGCCTCTGCCATTGCTTTAGGTATTTCTGCTTCAGCTTGTATTACGTTGGCACGTGCTTCTTGGGCTTTCGCTTTTTGCTCTTGCTCACTAGCTACTGCCATGGCGCGGCGCTCTTCTGCTTTTGCTTGGGCTATCTTCTTATCAGCTTCTGCTTGGTCGGTCTGTAATCCTGCACCAATGTTCTTACCTACATCTACATCAGCAATATCGATAGAAAGGATGTCGAAAGCCGTTCCGCTATCTAGTCCTTTAGATAATACTACTTTAGAGATAGAATCAGGGTTTTCCAACACATCACTATGCTTTTCAGCCGAACCAATAGAGGATACAACCCCCTCGCCTACTCTCGCCAAAATTGTCTCTTCACCAGCACCACCTACTAGTCGGTTGATGTTAGCTCTAACCGTTACACGTGCTTTGGCAACCAACTGAATACCATCACGAGCTACTGCTGTTACTGGTGGCGTGTCAATTACTTTAGGGTTTACCGATACTTCTACAGCTTCCAGTACATTTCTACCAGCAAGATCAATGGCTGTTGCCAATTGCAAGTCTAAAGGAATGTTCGCTTTTTGAGCCGAGATAAGAGCTCTTACCACTAACACTACCCTACCACCTGCTAAGTAATGCGCTTCAAGATCTCCTGTGGTTATCTCCAAACCTGCCTTTTTAGCAGATATTAATGCATTAACAATAACAGTAGGCGGCACACGACGTAAGCGCATACCCACAAGCTCTAATAAACCGATCTTAACCCCAGAAAGGATAGCCGAGATCCACAATGGAACGGGTACTAAGTAGAGAATAAAAAATACTACCAGTATGATAGATATTCCAATAACAATAGTAATGATAGACATGCCTTAAGTATTTATTAATTGGTCAGTTTCCTGAACGTATATTTTTCTATTTACAGCGATAATAGAGTCAGCTTTTCACTTCTTTATCCGCCAATTTGAAAGATAGAACATGATAAGCAATTATACTAATGATAGAGCTGTAGTATTGCGTTGTTAAACCCACATTTTGTTGTGGTTTTCCATTATACTGATATAAGAGGTCGGCTCCTCGCCTACTTTATCTAATAGAGCCTCCTTGACAGTAACTACCGCTACGGATAATTACGATTCTAAAACCTAGCTTAATACTTTGCTGCGCTTGAAACTATCCCAAAGAGGTTTTGGCACTAGGTACAAAATGAAAAATAAACTTATTATGATAGTCATGCTAATGTGGTTATGATGTGATCTATACTTATACCTCTGCTGGTTCAATTGTTTCAGCTACATATATTTTACCTTCCTCTAGTTTTTTGACCGCTACCATTCTACCCTCTTCAATGTAATCGCCTATAGAAACAGCTTCAAGTCTTTTTTCGTTTATTCTTACTATACCAACAGGGCGCAGTACGCTCTGGCTTTCTCCAATATCACCTACACTAACCTGGTGTGTAGAATTGGTCACTTGACCAGAGATAACGTTCATTAGCCCCACCTTACCCTGCCTTATCAACTGATAGGCCAAATAGAACATGACTAATAATGACACTGACGATACTAGTAGTGTGATGTGTCCTGTAGTACTGTCAATTTCTACATAAGCATATATTACCCCGGCTAGCATCATAGCACCGCCTAAAAAACCGAAAACGGTGATCCCAGGGATCAAAAAGATCTCTAGAATAATAAGGACAATGCCTAAGCCAACAAGACCGATAACAATTTCCATGTTACTATTGCGCTGGTACTTCTTCCTTTTTCTCTGCCAACATCAAGAAACGGATCTTGATACCATCAATATCTCCTGCTAGTGTAAGGCTATCTGCACTTAATCTTTCAACCGTAAGCACCTGCTTATCTCCCGTTACTGCTGCTGTGGTAATAAGCGTATCGTTATCTACCAACCAAGTACCACTCTCGGTAGTGCCTGATAAGGTGATGCTATAACTGCTATCCGAATTGAAGGTTATTTGCGGATCGCCAGCTAGCATTTCTTTACCTAGTCTTTGACCATTATAATCAATGAAATCGTATTTCCAGGTACCAGCTATTCTATCCATTTTAGTTGGGCCTTCAGGCGTACAAGAACTGAATAGGGTTACCGAAATAAGAAGCAAAGTGAAAAGAAGCGAAGAATTGCTCATTGTTGGCTTAGTTAAGTATTAATAGAACCTTTTAACTTCGTGCTAAAATAACACAATGCGTTTAGAACGTTCGGCCTTCTCAATTATTTTGAAATGACAATAGCACTGTGGCAATTCGGTAAAACGGATAAGTTATACCAAGACATTGAGGCGATGTTCCAAAAACGGATAAGCCGCTACATTAAGTTTGAAACTACCACCTTTCCTGAAGGAACTTCGAAAGTAAAAGCTGCCGATGGAGCTAAACAATGGGAAGCTGAAAAGATAAAAAGCCTGATAAAGCCAGGCGATGTATTGGTACTGCTGGATGAAAAGGGAAAGCAATACACCTCTCGCGCTTTTGCCGAGCAACTAAACAAGTGGATGGTGAGCGGCCCACGTAGGCTCGTATTTATTATTGGTGGTGCTTATGGCTTTTCTGAAGAATTAAAACAACACACGCCACAGCAGTTCTCCCTCTCAAAAGGGACTTTTTCGCACCAAATTGTACGAGGGATGTTTTTAGAGCAATTGTACCGAGCCTTTACTATTTTGAACAACGAACCATATCACAACGATTAGCATGATAGACTTAAGAAGCGATACCATTACACAACCTACTAAGGGAATGCTTGATGCTATGATGAGCGCACCAGTGGGCGATGATGTATTTGGTGATGACCCCACTATTAATGCCTTAGAAGAAAAGGCCGCCGAACTATTCGGTATGGAAGCGGCTTTGTTCTGCCCCAGCGGAACGATGACCAACCAGATAGCCATTAAGGCGCTTACCCAACCCATGGACGAGGTAATATGCCATCGCCTATCGCACATCTACAATTACGAGGGTGGCGGAATAGCTTTCAATTCAGGTATCTCAATGAGATTGATAGAGGGTAACCGTGGGTTAATGGTTGCCGATGACATTCGTAATAACATAAATGAAGAAGACATTCATAAGCCAGTTACTACGCTTGTAGGTTTAGAGAACACCTGCAACAAAGGTGGTGGATGCTATTACGATTTTGAGGTGATAAAGGAAATAGCAGATGTTTGTACAGCAAATGACCTTAAACTTCACCTGGATGGGGCACGGTTATACAATGCCATTATAGAAACTCCAGAAACAGCACATGACTATGGTCAGGCTTTTGATACTATCTCGCTATGCTTGAGCAAGGGCTTAGGTTGTCCAGTAGGTTCTCTACTAATATGCGATGCTGCTACTTACAAGAAAGCTAAGCGGATCCGTAAAGTGTTTGGTGGGGGCTGGCGGCAAGCAGGTTACCTTGCTGCTGCTGGCATTTACGCATTAGATAATAACATAGATAGAATTAAAGACGACCACCGCCGTGCCAAGGCCTTGGGGCAAGCTTTGGAAGAGGCTGATTATATCAAAAGTGTAATGCCTGTAGATACCAATATTGTGATCTATGAATTGGGTGATAAGTATGATAAACGTAGCTTTTTGAGCAAGCTAAAAGAGTATGATATATTGGCTGTACCCATGTCGGCACGTACTATGCGCTTTGTTACCCACTTGGGAATTGACGATAATGGTATTGATGAAGTGATAACTGCGCTGAGAAAACTGTAACCGTTTTCTGCTTTGGTGGATAGATAAAGAACTAGTTAGCCAAGCTTTTGGTTAATTTGCCTAGTATGACCGACGATAAACAATTTGAAGCTGATTTCCAGAAAGAACTGGGAAAGAACGAGTTGCTACGTTTGCGGATAATTATAGGTCTTTTTATCACGGGTATAGCTATTAGTTTCTTCAATTATGTGGTTCGTCCAGAGGACCTTTTTCAGGTGGTAAGCTCTTTCGATACCTACGCCATGTTGATGAAGCATTTGATCTTCTTCTTAGGTGTGGAGATCTTCTTTTACTTTATTGTACTTCGTTACCAGCAAAAGGGCGGTGCCCCCTCTTGGCTTCGCTATGTAATGCTTTTAGCAGAGGTGGCTTTCCCAGCTATTATCATGACCGCCATTATTCAAGTGGAGAACCAGCCTGATAACGCTATAGCGCAAACTAGCTTTTTGATCTATTTCTTTTTTATCATCATCTCCGTTCTTCATCTCGATTTTAAGCTAAGCGCACTTACAGGTATTATAGCTGGCTTAGATTATCTAGGCATATACCTGTTCATATATTATGGTGATAATGAACTACTATCTAGCAGAATGAACCCTCTTACCTTTTACTCTGCCCGAGCCAGTATGTTGATAATGAGTGGTATAGCATCTGGTTTTGTAGCCTTGCAGGTAAGACGTACTGTTATAAGCGCGCTGCGGCATTTAAGCGAACGTACGAAGATAGAACGACTCTTTGGTCAACACGTATCGGTAGAGGTGATGAACCAATTACGATCGGAAGGAGTAGATGCGCCTAATAGTAACTTAGTAGATGCCACCGTAATGTTCTTGGATATAAGAAATTTCACTCCCTTTGCAGAAACGCTTAGCCCAACAGAGGTTATTGATTTTCAGAACAAATTCTTTGGTCCGGTTATAGAGTGTGTTAACCGCTACAATGGAGTAGTTAATCAAATACTTGGCGATGGTGTAATGGCTACTTTTGGCGCACCCGTTGTTGATAATGATCATCGGAGCAATGCCATTAAAGCTGGAATGGAGATAGTTGAAAAGATAGATGAGCTGATTGCCAGAAAGGTGTTACCCGAAATTCGTATTGGCATTGGACTTCATAGCGGCAATATTGTAACGGGAAACATTGGCAACAACATCCGTAAGCAGTTCTCTGTATCAGGTACTACCGTTATTCTAGCTTCAAGAATAGAGGGCCTTAATAAGCATTACAACACCCGCTTCCTGGTTTCTTGTGAAGCATTAAAGGGTACCGAATTTTATGACAAGTTCGAGAACTTGGGCCACGCCAATGTAAAAGGAAGCACTAAGAACCTTGAAGTTTATAAAGTAGCCTGAGGCCCTGCCTGCATTAAAAAGTAGCCCGCTATTAGATAAGCTGCTATGGAGATGATCAAACCATAGAGGAATACGAAATAGGTAGTACGAAGCCGCTTATACTTTACCGCTAGTACCTTACCCAAGAAGTAGATGTCTTTTATCAAACTATCGTACAGGTAATCGTAATCATCCATCATTTCGCGCATTCCCCAGCGGTATTTCTCGTAATCCATACCATAGAAATTGCCAAAGAATAGCAGATTGACCTTGCGGTCCATAATATCCTGATCGGAAAATTTACCACTGTTTACCGAAGGGCGAACGACTGATATGGCAAAAAAGATAGTAACCCCGCATACAATAAGCATAATAATAGTAGGTATTAGCAACTCGGGATATTGATTGATACGCCGCAACACCACCGATACTAGCACAGAGATCAAAATAGCATTTACTGAAATAAGGATGTTCGCCTTTCTATCGGCAATAGCACTCAGTTGGAGGTGATTTTTTGACGTTGTACGAAATACAGTTTCTATTCCCCTGTCTGTCTTTTTAACTATCTCCTTTGGCTTTTCGGCTTTAGGTGCCTCTTTCTTACTCTTCTTTTTTTTCTTCTTCTTTTTTGCCTTTGGTGGGTCAATTCCGTCAGGACGAGGTAGGTCGGTAGCAACTTCAGGTGCTTGAGATCGTTCTGTTAGCTCTTCGTCTATCATACCGTTGGCAAGCTGTCGTGCAGCTCTTTAAGGTTACTAATATTTATCTGCTTACCCTTGTTCAAATGGTCTTTTCCATAGTCGGTATGATAACGATGCGCTTCGTAAAACTTGATGGTATTACTATACCAATCGCGATCGCTATAGCGCTCATCCCTAAAAACTTCCCATTCGGCACGTAAATTATCAGCCTTCTCTATACAATCTGAGGTAGAAACGTGGTATAGATCTGCATCGCAAATAATGCGTTCCAAGTCATTCCGCGGCTCTACTTCCATTTTGGTGGCATCTATACAGCAGAGTACCTTTTCTAATTTATCGGTTGGGTAGTTTTTTCCTTCCAAAAACTCACGGGCTATCTTCTTACCATTCTCTTCGTGGTCTTCATACTGCACTACGTAACCCGTATCGTGAAACCAGGCGGCAAGTAATACCATTTCCATATCGTCTTCTGCTACTCCACTCTTCTCTCCTATAAGCTCACAGGCGCCTACTACTTCGCAAGTATGCGACGGACTATGATATACCATTCGGCTATCTAGTTTTTCACCTAATAGGCCCAGTACGTAACCTTCTGCCTCCTCTACTATTTCTCGTTCGCTCGCTTTAGTATCCATATGTTGACTAAAATAAGTAATTAGCTGTAATACCAGAGCTTATACGAATTAGTTCAATAAAAAACGCCCCGGACCTCTCCGGGGCGTTAACCTATCCTAAACCTTAGCTTTTTAACACCCTTATAACGGGGAGAAAGAAAGCGGTATTGTATTTTGGTTAAAAAAAAGTTTCAGCGCCCTAAAAAGAATTGGGGATATTTACGCTACAAGCCACTTATTATGAAATACTTTATTCGTTTTATCCTTTTACTAATAGTCGCTTTGGCTGTATTGCTAGCCAGTCAGTACCGCAGCGACCTGCCACTTGACGAGTTAAAAGCTAAGTATGCACAAGCCCCATCACAATTCGTGAATATAGATGGCCTAGATGTACACTACCGTATAGAAGGCATTGGCCCCAACTTACTATTAATACATGGCACCTCCTCCTCACTACATACTTGGGATGGCTGGGTAGAGCGACTGAAAGGTAAATACCGTATCATCCGAATGGATATGCCTGCTTTTGGCCTTACTGGCCCCAATGAATCGGGCAATTATGACCATACCATATACAATGCATTTGTAGAGGGCTTCACTAAAGAGCTTGGCTTGAAGGAGTTCTACATGGCGGGTAACAGCCTAGGTGGTGCTATATGCTGGAATTACGCATTAATACATCCCGAACAAATTAAGGGGATGATATTGGTTGATGCAAGTGGTTACCCAATGGATAAAAAGCCTGGTGTATTATCGCTTATATCAAAGCCACCCTTCAGTTGGGTGAATGATAAGTTGGCCCCGCGTATGTTATATGTTGATGCCCTAGAAGACGTTTATGGCGATGAAAGCAAAGTGACCGACGAGCTTATACAACGCCACCTAGACTTAAGCTTGCGCCCTGGAAATAGAAAAGCCTTGGGCGATAGATTGAAAACCTCGTACTGGAGTCACCCGGAGGATATTGCCAAAGTAGATGTACCTACCCTTATTATGTGGGGCGAAAAAGATGCTTGGGTTCCTCTGGAACACGCTGAGTTATTCAAAAAAGATATAAAGGGTGCTGAATTGGTGGTTATCAAAGGTGCAGGCCACGTACCAATGGAAGAAGACCCAGATGCTAGTAGCAAGGCAGCTGATGAGTTCTTCCAAAGCTTGATAGCCAAAGAACGTATCGAAATTGATGCCGCCAAACTTTCGCCACTTCCAGAACTATTGTAATGGACATCTTTCTACCTGCAGTAAAAATGATATTGTTCGTAGCCAATGGGCTGCTGATACTCATCAGCATGGCCAACGCTTACAACTATGTTATTATTGAACTCGACCAATGGCCTTTGGCTATATTATGGTCTTTTCTACTCTTGTTATTCGCCTTTACGATGTTCCTTCAGATAAAATGGCTCAAAAAAGCCAAATAAGCTTATTTTCGCACGTATGAAACGTTTACTACTACCGGCGTTGTTATTCATCGCTACTACCCTACTCGCACAAAGTCCCTATCAATACACTATCGACCTCACCAATGTGGTGGACGATCGCGTGAAAGTGACTCTTACTCCTCCAGATGATGTGAAGGGTGAGTTACCATTTTTCATAATGCCCAAGGTAATACCTGGTAGCTATGCCATTAAAGATTACGGTCGTTTTGCACAGGATATGCAGGTGTTCGATACTAATGGCAACGAGCTAAAAGTGAAACAAAAGAAGAGCAACGATTTCTTCATCAAAGCCAAAGAAGCCACCATCGGCCGTATTGAGTATTGGGTAGAAGATACCTGGGACGTAGCTAAGGATAAGAACTACATCTTCCCGCCAGGAGGAAGTAATATTGAAGATAAGCGGAACTACCTGCTTAACAACCATGCCTACTTCGGCTATTTTGATGGTTACAAAGACCGCCCCTTTGAGATAACGGTTACCAAATACAAAGGTCACTATGGTTCTACCTATCTAAAGAAGGAACATCTAGATGAGAAGACAGATAAGCTATTCGCCCCGAACTACTTTCAACTGACCGATAATCCAGTGATGTACTGCACACCTGATACCACATCGTTCATGCTAGGCGATGCTAAGATCAAGATCTCCAACTACTCCGTTAATAATGTAGTTAATGCAGAGCAACTAAAAGGCTACATCCGTCCATTGGGCGATGCATTAGAGGCTTTCTTCGGTAAACTTCCTGTAGATGAATATCATTTCATATTCTACTTCCAAGATTTTGAGACCGACCACTTACCCAATGCTATGCTTTCTAGCTACGGCGCACTAGAGCACCACCATTGCTCGGTATACTACTTGCCAGAAGAGAAAATGGAAAGCCAGCTTAAAAAGACCGTACGCGACATATGCGCACACGAATTCTTGCACATCTTAACCCCATTGAACTTACATAGTGAATTGATAGCAGACTTTGATTTCCGCGACCCAAAAATGTCAAAGCACCTGTGGTTATACGAAGGAGTAACGGAGTATTTCAGTATGCTAAGCCAGGTACGCGATAGCTTGATAACGGAGGAAGAATTCTGGGCAGACATGCAGCTGAAAGTTACCCGTGCTATGTTCAGTTATCCAGAATTCTCCATGACAGAGATGAGCAAAAATGTATTGACTAAGCAGAACCAAGAACTCTACGGGTCGGTATACACCAAGGGTGCGGTTATGGCCTTAATGCTTGATATTGAGATCATCCGATTGACCGATGGAGAGAAAGACTTGAAAACAGTGCTATTGGAACTGTCGAAGAAATATGGTCCCAATCGTCCGTTCAAAGAGGACCAAATAGTAAAAGACATTATTCGCTTGACCGATGCTAAGATCAACAACTTCTTTAAGAGTTACGTTTATGGTTCTGAAAAGATAGAATACAACAACTTTGTACGATACATGGGTGTAGACTATAACCCTATTTATAAAAAAGACGTGTATTACTTCGGTAATGTAGGTATAGATCAGAACGAAGATGAAGAGTTTGAGGTAATGTTCGCGCAAGAGGGCAACTTACTAGGCCTACGTGAAGGTGATATTATTCTTGAGATAGAAGAGCAAAAGGTTACAGGTGATAATGTAGAACGCTTAGCCGAACGATACTTCTTCGACAACACGGAAAACGATGGTATAACGCTAAGGATAAAGAGAGATGACAAAGAACGTTCGCTATATGGTGAGCCCGTAGAAGCGGTAAAAACCTTGATGAACTACTTCGTGATAGATAAGTCTCTTGCTGAGGATGCCGAAAAGCTGCGCAAGCGTTTGTTTACTAATTGATAAGCGAAAGGTATGGCAACAGTAGTAGGCATTACCATTCTTCTGTTTATCATTCTGGCAATAGTGCTATTAGCGAAAAATGGCCCCGAAGCAACGGTATTACACGATGGTATTCAAGTAAATTACCCAGTTAAAAAAAGAGGGAGTGCGCGGTTTATTGCTAAAGAAGACATTGAGCGATTCGTAATTATCATAGAAAGAGTGGGAACACCGAATACCCTATATTAAAAGCAGTTCTAGGTGATGGCGAGGTAGTACGTATTTTAAGATATGATATATCCAATTTCTTAAAAAAGATAGGGCTAAGCGACATGCGAACCTTACCATTAGAGGATAGGTCTGGTAAAGCTAAATGGCCAACCCACTTGTGATCTAAGGCCTGAACACACCCAATTTTTTCATCCTCGCTTCCAGCGTAGTCGGTTTTATATTCAATATCTTGGCAGCTCCTTTTTGGCCGCTTACGCGCCAACCTGTTAGTTCTAATGCTTTAATGATGTGGTCGCGTTCATTCTCTTGTATGCTTGGGATGTTCTCACCTGTGCTGAATACATTATTCTTTGGAAGCGAATTACCCAATTGTAGCGACTTGCCTGGACTTAATATCATCGCCCGCTCAATGATGTTCTCCAATTCACGGATATTACCTGGCCAATCGTAGGTGGCTAGCTCATCGAGTGTGGTCTTTGGTATTTTTTCTATCACCTTGCCTGTACGTGGGCCATACTTTTCAATGAAGTGGCGAACCAGCATAGGGATGTCTTCCTTTCGTTCGCGCAGCGGCAGTACACTTATTGGGAACACATTTAAGCGATAATACAAGTCTGCTCTAAATCGACCTTCTTCCACTTCCTTTTCCAAATTTCGGTTGGTAGCAGCAATTATGCGCACATCTACCTTTTTGGTGGTGGTGCTCCCCAGTCGTTCTAGTTCTCCCTCTTGCAAAACTCGTAGTAATTTTGCTTGAAGATCAACAGGCATCTCCCCTATCTCATCCAAAAACAAAGTTCCTTTATCAGCCAATTCAAATCGACCGATCTTAGTAGCTATTGCCCCCGTAAAAGCGCCCTTTTCATGTCCAAAAAGTTCGCTTTCTATCAAGTTCTCTGGCAGTGCGGCACAATTCACCTTTACCAAGGGTCTATCCTTGCGGCGGCTGCGGCTATGCACTCCACGAGCAAGCAGTTCTTTTCCTGTTCCTGTTTCGCCTAGTAGTAGTACCGTGGCTTCTGTTCGGGCTACCTGCTCAATGCTTTTTAGCACTTCAATAAAGGCTCGGCTTTGGGTTTTTATATCATCAAAGTCATGCCCTTGGGCTATCTCTTGCTGTAGATAAACGTTCTCTGCGGCCAACCTGTCGCGCAAGCGCTCTACCTCTTCTAAGGCTATACGCAGGCTCTCTTCATTCTTTAAGCGTTCTATCTCTGCAGCAGCCCTTGTGGCAAATACCTGCATAATAGGCAACGCACGCTCTCCATCTTCATAAGTCACATCATCAAATACAGAGATATTACCGATCACCTGCTGCTTACTATCTGTAATGGGCACACCTAAGTACGACTGAAAGCCTTTCTTCTTAGGATAAATATCTTCAAGATCGCAGGGGTAGTATACCATCTTACCCGCTACTACTTCCTTGCAGGGCATACCTTCCGTATCGTAGATGATGTTGTCTAATAGCTGATCGTTCTTCATGTAAGCCAAGGTCCTTAATCGGGTTAAGTTTTGGTTCAATGCTTCGGTAATGAAGGCGTATTTAATACCTAAAGTAGCCGTTAAACTTTTAGCCAAGGCTACAAAGAAGTCGGCCCCTGTTGTGGCTGCAGTTCCCTCGGTAATAGCTATAAAGGCTTGCTCTGTTCGTTTCTTATCCCGAAGGTCGACCACAAAGCTACAGGTGAACTCCTCGCCCTCAAAGGTCATGTGCTTCATAGAGATCTCTACAGGAATATCTGTACCATCCTTTGCCCGATGTATTGACTCGAATACGTTAACCTTTTTAGCCTGCATCTTTCTAAACTGCTCCGTAAAAGAGTTGATATCCAAAGTAGGATTGAGCTGCATAATGCTCATATCGGTCATCTCCTCTCTGGTATAGCCATAACGTTTGCAGGCCGTATCGTTCACCCTTCTAATGACACCTGTGCTATCTATCCAAAAAATAGGATTGTAGGCAAACTCGACTGTAAAGTCTGACAAACGAAGTTTCCGCTCGCGTTCTTTTTGGTCCGTAAGGTCACGAACTATGCTACAAGTGTATTCCGTCCCTTCAAAATCTATGAAACTATCATGTATCTCTACAGGAAACTCATAGCCATCTTTTGTACGATGTCGGCTCTCGAATACCTTTGCCTTAGACTCACGAATAGACTCCCAATACTGTGGGGTGATGTGCTCAGCATAGTGTGGGTCAAAGTCGGTGGCGGTCAATCCCAACAACTCATTAAGCGGGTAAGCTAAAGATTGGCAGGCAGCATCATTTGCCCAAACTACCTTACCACTTTGGTCGAACCAAAAAACGGCATCGGTTATATTCTGAACTGAAAAGGAAAGCAGGCGAATACCTTGCCCAGTAGCAATATCCATAGTACGGTTATTGCCTGAAAATTACGAAATATTGGGAAATAAAAAGGGATGCCAATTGGCATCCCTTTGTCATAATTCTATGTGTTATCGTTTAGCGAATATCCAACTCAAAAGGCATACGGGCTTGTACACCACGCATTTCTTTCAATTCTTTCACCTTATTGTAAAAGGCAGCTTCCTCACCTAATTCATTAGCTATCACCTTAGCCATAGCCTTTCCGCCCGTTAGGTCTTTCATCAATTTCTCTACAGGGTCTTCTTCTTTAGGAAAATCCATTACGCTGTATTCTTCTACATCCGCTTTCTCAGCAGCCAGAACAATAGCATCTTTCAATCCACCCAATTGATCAACTAAACCGTTAGCTAGTGCTTGGTTTCCTGTCCATACGCGGCCTTGCGCTACTGTTTGAATGTATGAGGTGTCTCTATCGCGACCTTCTGCAACACGCATTTTGAATGTAGCATAAATACGGTCAATAGCATTTTGAATGATCTGACCTTCCGCTTCGTTCAACGGACGTGTAGGCGAACCCATAGTAGCAAAATTACCCGTCTGCTCGGTATCAAAGGTCAAGCCCATTTTTTCGGTCAGTAGACCTTCCATATTAGGTAGAATACCGAATACACCTATCGACCCTGTAATGGTAGTAGCTTCTGCCAAAATAGCATCAGCTTGGCAAGCTATATAGTAACCACCTGATGCGGCTACGCCACCCATGGATACAATTACTGGCACATCTTTATTAGCTTCCTCTAGTTGCTCCATAATTATCTCACTGGCCAATGCACTACCACCACCTGAATTTACACGCAATACGATAGCTTTCACATTGTCTTCCTTCATCACCTCACGGATCAACTTCGCAATACGAGTAGAGCCGATATTATCGTCTTCGCCGTCGCCATCTACAATACTACCTTGGGTATAGATAACTGCGATCTTATCTTTCGCTTTACCTTTTTGCTTATCCACGGCTAGCTCAGCATACTTGGCTAAACCGATGGTCTCTAAGTCTTCATCCTCTTCCGTACTTGTCAGTTCTTTCAGCTCGCTGATAACTTCGTGGTAGTACTTAGTAGCGTCAACCATTTTATAGGTCACCGCATCCTTAGCTTGACGAAGCAATAGGCTGTCGGCTATAAGGTCTAACTGATCTACAGGAATATTACGTGATTCAGAAATTGCGCCTAGCATATGCTTGTATAAGTCTTGCTGTAGTGCGCTTATTTGCTTACGGTTAGCATCGCTCATTTGTGTTAAACGAAATGGCTCACTAGCACTTTTGAACTTACCTGCGTAGAATACTTGTGTTTCTACACCTATCTTATCCAGCATGCCTTTAAAGAACATCAACTGCGATGACAGACCAGCGAACTCAATACCACCCTCAGGGTTGATATACAACTTATCTGCAACAGAGGCTAGATAATACATACGCTGCGACACTACTTCTCCATAACCAACTATGAACTTACCCGACGACTTAAAATCGAGCAATGCACGACGAATGGCTTCGGTAGTAGCAAAACTGTTAGGCAAGAATGACATATCAAGGTAGATACCTTTAATGTTGTCATCAACCTTAGCTTGGTCGATACTTCTAATAAGAT
>CAYGTK010000091.1:0-15689 GCA_964352775.1 uncultured Chitinophagaceae bacterium | reverse complement strand
TCTATCAGTCGCTCCCCCTGCTGGACTCGAACCAGCGACCCTCTGATTAACAGACAGAAGGACTTCTAGAATATATCTACCTGCTACACAACCTGGTTTCAGTGCAAATTAGTATCTTGATTTAAATTCAAAAGAATGAAAAGAATAGGTATATGGCTTCGAGTGAGCACTGAAGACCAAGCAAGAGGTGAGAGCCCTGAACACCACGAAAAACGTGGACGAATGTATGCGGAGGTCCGTGAATGGGAGGTGGCTGAAATATATCACCTAGAAGGAGTAAGTGGGAAGTCAATCCTAGGCCATTCCGAAACTCAACGGATGATGCATGACATCAAAAGAGGGCATATTGAAGGCCTAATTTTCTCTAAACTTGCACGGCTCGCTCGAAACACAAGAGAGCTACTTGAATTAGCTGATTTCTTTAAGGATAACGACGCTGACTTAATAAGCATCCAAGAGGCAATTGATACCAGTACTCCAATGGGTCGTCTATTTTACACGCTTTCATCTGCTTTTGCTCAATTTGAAAGAGAAGAAATCGCAGAACGAGTAGCCGCAAGTGTTCCTATTCGTGCAAAGCTGGGAAAACCGCTAGGCGGTGCTGCACCATTTGGATATGCTTGGGAGGATAAACAGCTTGTATTGAATGAGAGAGAAGCGCCGATTCGACAGCTTATGTATGATCTCTTCCTACAACACAAAAGAAAAACCACTGTAGTGAATATGTTGAATGAAATGGGCCACCGAACGAGAAAGGGGTCCAAATTCACCAAAACAACATTGACACGGTTGCTGGAAGACCCAATTGCCAAAGGGTTACGCAGGGCAAATTATACCAAAAGTGTCGGTCAAGGAAAAAAGTGGCTTGTGAAAGCAAAGGAAGATTGGATATTCCACCCTGCACCTATACTCATCTCTGAAGAAACTTGGGATAGCGTTCAGGTTCTATTAGGAGAACAGTCAACTATTAAAACTCAAAGACTTAATAGGAAGTCACACCTCTTCACCAAAGTTATTCAATGTCACTGCGAAGGGAAGATGTATATGGAGCCTGTTACCGAAAAATATGTGTGCCAAACATGCAGGAACAAAATGGTAGCAAAAGACCTAGAGGAGATATTTCATGAACAACTAACAGACTATATCTTATCCAATGACAGTATCAAAGAACAACTTTCAGAAAGCAGTATCACCATAAAACAAAAGGAAAGAGAACTTGAAACAACAACTTCAAAAATCTCTCAACACGAAGTAAAGATTCAACATCTCCTAGCACTTCACGAGACTAAACAAATTCCTACCGAAGGGTTTGGTGAGCTTTATAATCCTGTGTTTGAACAACTAACTCAGTTAAGGAATACTAAGGTTGAATTAGAAGGGGAAATAGCTGCGTTAAGAGAACTTCAAGCTTCAAGTGAATACATGTTCAAGGAAGCACAAAGTTTGTACGAGAAATGGCATGATTTCACTCACGATGAAAAACGTGAGATAATCAATACAATAGTTAAGTCAATTACTATAGGGGAGCAACAAATTGACATTAAGCTCCTCTATCTAATACCCCCCCGCCTCCCTTTTGATTTATTCCGCAGGGAATGGGGTACGAACCCCTGTCCCTGTGGATTTTATAACCATCCAGAAAAAGAATGTCAATGTGCCCCAGGGGTTGTTCAGCGGTATTTGAACAAGATAAGCGGCCCACTTATGGACCGTATTGATTTACATGTAGAAGTAACCCCGCTGCCCGTTCGCGACTTGTCATCAACCGAAGAGGGTGAGCGAAGCGAGTTGATTAGAGAACGGGTTATAAAAGCTAGAGATATACAAGAAGAGCGCTTTGCAGGAAGCGATGGCGTTTATTCCAATGCTCAAATGAGCAGCAAACAACTGCGAGAGGTTTGTAAAATAAATGCAGCTAGTGCCGCTCTGCTTAATAAGTCGATGGAGAAGCTAGGTCTATCCGCCCGCGCTTACGATCGTATTTTAAAAGTAAGCCGCACCATTGCTGACTTGGCCGATTGTGAAAACATTCAGGTGGAACATTTGGCTGAAGCCATACAATACCGCAGCTTGGATAGGGATAGCTGGGCGGGGTAGTTTACAGTAACTATAGTAATTTTGGAATCAAAAAAGCCGAAGCATCCTTAACTAGATACTTCGGCCTTAAATACAATGAAGAATAGGGTTCTATTGATTTAGAATTTCCTTTTGCCTAGCCGCTAATTCATCCTTAAATGCACTGTAAGTCGAATATTGCTCTGCATCAAGTAGTGTTTTCAATTCAGCATCTTTACTGGCCTTAATTGACTTAGCTTGTTTTATTTTGGTCATTTTTGGACCACTGCTGTTCTTCAGTTCCAGCATTTGTTCGGCATATTTTAAACTAATAGTCTGAAACTCTTCTTTCTGTTCATCACTCATATTTAGAGTGGATAGATATTCTTGCGCAACCGCTTTCATTTCTTCTTTTTGTGCTTCAGTCAAATCACCTTGAGCATAGCTTAAATTGGTTAATGAAATGAATAGAACAGCAAAAATGGAAAGTACTTTTAGTGTTTTCATAGTTGTTTTTTTACTGCCGATATGGCATTTGTTAATTGATACTGAATTAACGCCAAATCTAGTACCAGTAGCATCCTAAAATGCAGTTAGAAAGGTGAAATGAACATATCTCTTTGTCAACTGAACAGGCAAAAGGCCTAACACTCTTTTATTCATCTTAATTTTATTCCACAAATAGAAAGATACGCTGTATCAGCTATAAAACCAGTAATTATGAGCGCTTCCTTTTTCAAGAAATACTACTTTCTACTATTTCTCTCACTTGTATTATTAGCAGCTTGCGAAAAGGAAGAGGAGGATGTTGTTATTCCAGAAGGTTTTATTTATAGAATTCCTGTGGTGGTTCACGTTGTCCATAATGGCGAACAGGTAGGCGATGGCCCTAATATATCGGAAGCACAAGTACAGTCACAAATTGAGGTGCTTAATGAAGACTTTAGAAGAAAATCAGGAACAAACGGATTTAACTCAAGTGGTGTAGATGCGGAGATAGAATTTTACTTAGCACCAACCAATCCTGATGGTGACACTTTAGCAGAACCAGGTATTCATCGCTATGATGGTGGGCGCGTTATATGGCCTACCGGCTTTTTAACAACCGTAGATTCAGAATTAAAACCAGCCACATTTTGGGACCCGACTCGATACTTCAACATCTGGACCGTTAATTTCGGTGGGTTCGTAGGTCGGAATCTTTTGGGCTATGCTCAATTCCCTTCCAACTCTGGTTTAGCTGGTTTAAACGAAAATGAAGGACCAGCCAATACCGATGGTGTGGTAGTTGGCTATAAATATTTTGGAAGTAGCGAAAAGGGAACGTTCCCGAATTTAAACACAACATACGACCTAGGACGAACCTGCACCCATGAAGTAGGCCACTGGCTAGGGCTACGCCATATTTGGGGCGATGGGGATTGTGCAGCAGATGATTTTTGCGACGACACCCCAAGTGCCGGCGAACCTAATTATTCTTGTTTGGCCAATTTTTCCTGTGGCTCGGCTGATATGATTGAAAATTATATGGATTACACGGAAGATCAGTGTATGAGCATCTTCACCGAAAACCAAAAGGATAGAATGTTACAGGTATTACAGAATAGCCCGAGAAGAAAAGAGTTGTATAATTAACCTAACGCTCTAACCATTTTTTAAAGGGGCTCACCTTCAGGCGGCTTACCACAACACTTTCTTTTGGTTCAATAGTTAATTGCAAAACAATTTTACGGTTGAAGTAAGGCTCAAAAGAGCTTACCGCATCCCGATTAACCAGCATTTGGCGATTAATTCGAAAGAACTGATCGGGATTACATACAGATTCGATATACTCCAGCTTTTTAAACAGCGGGTACTTATCTCCCAAGGTGGTATACAAATAAGCTGTATCATGTTCCACCGTAAAAAGTGCCACATCTTCCACTTTTGTTACTATTGATTTTTCTCGAAACTGTGTAAGAAAATTCTGTTGATATTGCTTGGGCTCATCAACAGTAAACTCCACAGGAACTTGATTACGGCTCTTTAAGTTACGGATGAGCTGTTTATACTTTTGTAGTGCAGTGTGTATCTGTTCTTCTTTAAAGGGCTTTAGTACATAATCAATACCATTGCTTTTTATAGCCTGCAGCGAATAGTCATCGTAGGCCGTGCAAAAAACTACTGGTACTACTACATCTACATGCTTAAATATCTCGAAGCTTTGCCCATCAGCCAACTGAATATCAAAAAACAGCAAGTCCACATTTTGCTGATACTCACTTAAGTATTCTACTGCCTCTACTACCGATTCTATAGTTTCCACTACCATAAAATCTGTATCCTGCTCCACTACCTCTTTTAACAGGAGAGCCGTGTGCAACTCATCTTCTACAATTACAACGTTCATGGGCTAATCAGTTTTAGTTTTACCCTAAACTGCTCGGCTGTTTGCTCTACTAGTACAGCGTTTTGCAAGTGCAGCAATTCATAGCGCTTGGCTAATAAGGATAAGCCTAAACCAGTTGATTCTTCTTTTATCAATTTGGGTTGCAAATTATTCATCACCTCTATAGCCCCATCGTCCGTAGTACGCACATAAATGTGTAGCGGCTGCTTGGAGGTCATGGTATTGTGTTTAAAGCAGTTTTCTACCATCGACTGTAAACCTAGTATGGGTAGGCGATAATCATCAAATTTGTGATTAATATTCATCTCCACCGTTACTGCTTGTTCATTGCGGTTCTTCATTAAAAACAAGTAGGAATTTAACACCTCTAACTCATCAGATAGAGATATGGTAGCCTGCTCATTGTGTTTAAGTATTTGCCTATAGAAATCGGATAGGCTAAGGATAAACTCTTCGGAATTTTCATGCTGCTGCCGGACCATAGAACGCAGGGTATTCAAGGAGTTAAACAAAAAGTGAGGGTCAATTTTAGTGCTTAAAGCGCTTAACTGAACACGATAGTTTTCCGTTTGAATCTGTTCCTTTTCTAACCGAAGCTGAGCAATGTGGTCTTGCGTTTTTAAGGCGTACTGAATAGTAAGTATGAGTATAGAACCTATTATCATTCGCGCTAATGCTAACCATTGTATTCCGTATGATTCATCAAACCACCAAGGTTGTATTATTGCTATGGCTAATCCCGCCAAAAAAGTTAGTCCTAAAACTATTTTCCATTTACTGTCTTTTGCCCTGAAGTCAATAAAATGCCAAAACACGTACCAAAGCACAATCATTACAAAAGAGGAAAAAGCCCAGCGCTGTAGTAAGGTAAATTGCTGTTCAAAATAGTTAAATGCACTTGAATACATTCCTAGGCCTGGTAAAGCAATACCAAATATTATAGGTAATATGTTCCTCGCATTAAGTTTCATGGGGTATAGTGAATTTACGACTAACTAGATAAAAGCTCCCATACAATTGTAGGAGTTGATACATCGTTTTAGCGAGGTTTAACTTAACTGCATTAACTGTAAAAAGTAGAAGCTATTCCGGTAGACTGAACAAACAAGAAGATGTAGTGACCTTATTGGAAGCTGCTTTCGGCCTACTGCTTTATCAATTTTAGCACCTCTCGATTATCATCATTTATAACTTCGAGAAAATAAAGACCACTCGGATAATCAGCCGTAGATATACTCGTAACATGACTTCCTTGATAGACCTGTTGCCCAATCGCATTCCGTAAAATGATGGTTTCATGGCCCGTTGAACCTTGAATGGTAATCTGCTGATTAAATGGATTGGGGTACACTTGCACATTTACTTTAGGCTTAAATCCACTCACGCTTGAAATCAACGTGGTGTCTAAAAATAGGGTGGAATCGCCATTCACCCGCATGGGGTTATCTAAAGCCATAAGCACAGGCTCTAGGTCTGATGGCCCAGGTGAGGTATAAGCCACTCCGGGGAAAGGCGTTGTTCCTGGTCCTCCCGGATTATAAAAGGCATCATACCCTCCGGCAAGGCTAGGTATTTCAATGTGCGTGATGTTGCGCGCGGCAGCTTCATCTCCTTCAAGTATAATATCTATATAATTATCTTTATCCTCATCGTAGCAATCATCATAAGTACCTTGACTTTGACCTAAATCAGCTAACCCAAGAATAGTTAAGGTACCACCTTTCACATTGTAGGCAGTATCCGTTTTCTCCAATAGCATAGTGGAATTATCAGGCGCAATAGCATGGATACGAAAGAAACGTTCGTAGTCCGTGGGTTTAACAGGCCTAACACCATCAGGTGAAAATCCACCAGAAGTTAACACTCGCAACCGAAAATCGCCTCCGCCATATAAGGCAAATTCATCGTTGGGGAAAGACCCAAGAGTATTATTAAATAGGTTGCTATTCGTAGCTTCTCCTTCAGCCGCATTCCCGGTATGATTAAGCTTGGCACCAACCAGTCGAGGGCCATTATCTGGGTCATAGGGGCTAGTGGTGGTTTCCCAAGATAAACCTACTGCGCTTACCACCTGATTGTTAGGCCCTACCAATAAAAGGGGGGTGCCATCATCCACAATTTCACATCTTACAGGGAACCGTGCTAATGGGTCGGAACTGGCTAAGCGATTGGCTAACTCGCCAAATATTACTACACAATTACGTTCATTGTTTTCGTAATTGGGATTCATGCCAGCTAGGTAAGGCGTTACGGTATCTCCCGTGTTCAAAATAAATCGAAAATCGGTTACATCTACTGTATTGCTGAGCACTGGCCAACTAAATACTATTGGAAGGCCATCTAAACCAATAACACTATCTTCTAACATCCATGGCTCATTTTGATAGATATAGATCAACTGAACTTGAGATACCAAGCTGGTTGACGTAAAATCAACATTGTCTATACCACAAGTTATATCCGTCAACCATGCACCGCCTGCTTGCATCACAGTGGTTTGATTAATCATAGGAGCGCTTATTCCAACAATATCAGAAAATCCAACACCGGCAGAGAGAATCTTTGGAACCGTGTCCCAGTAGTCCGCTTCAACCAAACTACCATCATATATTACCCCTATCGGACCTCCCGGATAGGTATAGGTAACTTGACCTACAGAAGGCGAAATTGCAATAAACAAGACTAATACCAATAAGATAAGGTGGTTTTTCATAATAACTGTTTATGGATGAACATGAAAAGTATTTAAAGCCGTCTTAAAGAGCTGTATTACACGCTAGCAAAATAAGTGAACTGAACAATTTAGCCATTGAATGACCCCAGTAGTAATAAAAAACCGGTACAATATAGCTTGTACCGGTTTCCAGCCATTGTAGATTTGGCTACTAGTCGGTAATCAATAAGGAGCGTGTTAACAGCGAACCAACACCACTGCTGCCCATTTGAATGGTATACACCCCTTTAGATACATCATTTACCAAAAAGCTGATCTTATGATTACCAGAACTATACTGTTTATTGGTCATAATCTCTTTAACAACTGCGCCCTTAGCATCTACCAGCTTCATCGTTACTGGCTGCCCTTCTTTTAGATAAAAACTTAGCGACACCTTGTTGTTACTAGGGTTAGGAAAGGGTAAATACAGCTTATTAACTGACTGAATGCCAACTTCTGCTAGGCTAGTAGAAACATCATCGCCAATTACAATATTCTCATCACCCTGTTGATAGGAAACAAACTCGGTACCAACCAAGTACATCTCATCCGTTGTGCCCTCTCCCCAACTTACTTGCACCGGTGGGCTACTGGGATTAAACGGATTGTTAGTGGTGTTGTCATACGAAGCGAGGATATGCATTATTGACCCAGCTGGTATTTTCTTCATTCTATCGAAGGTGTAAGCACCTTGCCAGTTAAAATCCCATTCGTTAATCCGAATAATGTTAATGGTATCATTGGTAGGAGTTACGGCAAATAACTCCCAGTCTTTACCTAAATAATGTGAATGCGGGTACACCGAAATCAAGCTTATATCCTCGGTAACATCTCTTGTCCCATGAAACGAAACCACCTGATCGGGGGGAATCATAAAAGAAGACCATCCACCATCCAAGTTAAATGGAGTAATTGGCTGACGCACCACTTCTCGACTTATGGGATCAACATCTTCTTTAAAAAAGATGTTAAGGCTAGAACGATCGGTTTCGTCTGTAGCTAATGGAGCGTAGTGCACTTGTATCAACAAATCTGCCCCCGCTGGTAAGGTTACGCCAATACCCTCTGGGTAAATTAATGGTTGAATACCAGGTGTATAGCCAGTAAAGGTTCCTCCCGTTGGTACACCAAAGCTACCAAACGATTCGTAGCCGTATTCTGGCGATAGAGCATCTTCTGCAGCTGCAGCACCATTTACATCATAGGCTAACAAGGCGTGGTGCACAGCCCTGCTATTACCAGGGCGAAACTCAATTGCAGCAATTTCTTTATCCTCAGTCAAACCTGTTGGCAGTACAAATACCCGATAATCATCGGTGCTATTCCCTTCAATAAAATAGTCTTCTGACATTTCCAATACCAAATCTGGTGTGCCCAACTGTGACCCTGATGGAAAAAAAGGTAGTGGCGGTTCTAAAGACGGATCCCCTTGTGGACTACCTGCCGTTACCCAATCTTTAATTAACTGTATTTCAGCATCGGTTAGGCCCTTTTCTCCTACAAACTTGCTGTAGGTTTTATCAGGCTGCCAAGGCGGCATATACTTTATACTGGTGGTATACTCAATCATGCCCGCCCAAGCCAATACTTCACTGAAGTTGGTAAAGGGCATAGGCCCTATTTCACCAGAGCGATGGCACGAGGTACAATTGTTATAAATTATTGGGGCAATGTGCTCACTAAAAGTGACTTGACTAAAGATATGAGATGGAGTTAACCACCCTAGTATTGTAAGTAGTAATAGCTTTTTCATACTAATGGCATTTTTTAGTTGCTGCTGATAATTTGTATTGGCTAATAACACACCCTACAGCTTCCGTTTCGGTCACCTTAATGGGTTTATTGTTCACAAGAGCTTCCAGCACATCTTCCAGTTCAGATGAAGTGGTTATACGTCTTCGTTTACCTACTCTAAAAAAGGTGTTGTCTATTCGGCCTTTATAAATAATTTCCTCTTGTGTTTCATTATACACTACTACTTCAGGTGTAATAGTTGCTCCAAAAGCCTCCATTTGTTTGTGGAAGTGGTCGGTTTCTAAAACAAAGGGAATCTCATATTTCGACTTAAACTCGCTTATTCGTTCTTCTGTAGATTCGGGACTTGGAAATAGCCCTATAAATTGCAGGTTTTCACTGGCGTAAGTTTCGTGCAGCTGCTTTAAGTTTGCTGTGTAGGATAGACAGATGGGGCACTCCTCTTGCATAAAAATATATATGGTCACTTTATCTTTTCTATCCACAGCGTTATTTGCAAATAGCTGAGTCAATAGCAATAAGGACAAACAAAATAATATACGAGCTTTCATTGGGGTCGCTTTATTCTGTTAATGTAGACCTTAACTATGGTGCAATAACAAACTATAGTAGTGAAGTGAACATATTTGGAGGTGAAGTGGTATGAAACTAAAAGTGGAGAGCTTTTCTTTAATTTTTTCTTGTTAAGAAGTCACTATGGCTGTTATCAAACATATACTGAGATATATAGCCATCATATATATGCCGACAAAGACACCATCAGGCTGAACATTAGACACTTTAATACCGAGGCCATCGATAAAATAGACTGCCGGAAAAAGCAGCAAGCAATTACGAGAGATCTGTAAGATAAACCCAGCTAGTGCAGCACTACTTAATAAGTCGATGGAGAAGCTGGGGCTATCTGCCCGCGCTTACGACCGTATTCTTAAGGTTAGTCTTACCATTGCTGACTTGGCTGATTGCGAGAACATTCAAGTAGAGCACTTAGCAGAAGCTATTCAATACCGCAGTTTGGATAGGGATAGCTGGGCGGGATGATGTAATACATCGCATACCCGTTTCAAAAGTACTTACGGTGATAAAGCGCCAATAGTTGTTAGTCCAACATCGGAAGTTTCAATTCCACAACGGTCCAATTCTCACCAACTTCAGGGTCTTTCTTTCTGTTTATCTCTAAGGTGATGTTGTAACCTTCTAGAGTGTTGTAGTTCTTTATCCTATCGGTAATTATATCAGATGAATGCCCTCCTGTACTATTAGTACGTTCCTTATTGGCAATACCTTTTCCGTTATCCTTTACAGTAACTAAAATGTTATTACCAATTTCTTGAAATAGCAATTCAATAATACCAGTTCCATCTATCATGCCTTCCACACCGTGTTTTATTGCATTCTCAACTAATGGCTGAATGAACATTGGAGGGATGAACACCTCCTCTACTCTAAGATTTTCAGAAATGGTGATGTGGTATTCAAATGATCCATTTGATCGTAGGTGTTCTAATTCAAGGTAGCTTTTAAGCAGGTCAATTTCTTCAGTTAGTGGTATGTCTCTTGCCCTTGATGAATTTAATGTAGATCGCATTAAAGAGGAAAATCGCATTAAATAGTTGCTGGCCAATTCCTTTTTGTTATTCATAATATAACCTTGGATAGAGTATAGCGCATTGTATATAAAGTGAGGGTTCATTTGAGCTTGCAACGCTCGTAGCTCTGATAGGGCAATTTTTGAGTTATAGCGAGTTTTTTCTTCTTCAATTCTTTTCACCCTTTTAATTATTAGCGCGCTAACCATAAACAGTACAAGTAGCGTAACAATAAACACCCCCAAATAGAACGAAAATGACCGCCAGTAGGGTGTATTTACTACAATTAACAAGGGTACTATACCGCTTAAGCCTCCATTAGTAGTTGATGCTTTGAAGTATAGGTTATATGTTCCCGGAGATAGGGCAAACAAGGAAAGTTTTGGTTCTTCTAAACTTAACCATTCTTCCTCCTCATCCATTTTGTACCAGTACTTAATATTGTACAAGCTGTTAAGTTCTATAGCTTCTAGTTTTACTATTAAGGGCTTATGGTCGTGCTCCAGCTTTATGTTGGGGTTTATAAGTATACTATCGTTCCCTAAAATATTAGTGCTGATTTTTAACACTATTAATGGTGCTTGGTAGCTCTGTTTGGTAGCCAGTTTCAGTATGGAGTTATTTCCAACCATATACAAGGTGTCGCTAAATATCTTCAGTTGGGTAAAGGTTTCGTCCGTAAGTCCCATTTCCATAGAATAGTGAAAAAGCGCTATGCTATCCATGTTTCTAAAAATAGCCCTAGTTACCCCTTTACTAGTACTGTACCAGAAGGTGCTATCATTTTCAGCTACTAAGGCAAAACAAATATTAGAAGTGGCTCCCGAGCTTTCTGCTATTTTGGTAATGGAATCATTATTGATAACAAAAACTCCCTCGCTTGCAGTTGCTAGCACTATTCGCGAGTTGAGGTATGCCATAGCAACCGGCATAGTTTCTCCCGTAAATGTAACTAGGGGTTGATGCGTATTAGGGTACTTGTAAATAGTTTTGGTAGTGGCCACTAGTAGATCGCCATTATTATCAAGCGTTAGATCTATAACCCTATCTGAATTTATTTTTATAGGCATGCTGGAGTGGTCTGCTAGGTAATAGATCAGTCCTGCCGCTGAGCCAATAAACAACGTGTCACCTTTTTGCACAAGGCTTTTAACGGCTCCAGTACTATGCTGTTTATTGGTTTTTGCATAATTGAAAGTGTTCTCATCAAAGTACCCGAACACGCACCCTGAACCTACCCAAAGTTGAAAGCCCATGGTTAAATGCTGAATGTTATTTACTGCTGGTGTTTGTCTGCAATTCGTATTATAGAGGGAATCAATATTAGGCCCTAACACCTTTAGTTTACCTCTTTCAAACCCAATGTATTGGGTATTGATGGCTGAGTTGTAGTGATATCCCTTAATGTTTAGCGTATCGCTGATATAATGCCTTTTTACACCCGCCTTAGGAAAAAGTAAAAGGCCATTATCCAATGTAGACACCCAGATATTACCTGATGGGTCAGCTAATACGTCACTAACATTCTCATATACCAAGCTCCTTTCTAAATGGTATTGGCCATCTTTCTCCACCAAATAGCATAAACCACCATCAAGATCTCTAAGCCAGATCTTTCCATCATCTTTCATGATCAGTAACAGTTTCTTCAATCCCTCGTCGGTACTTTTATATAGCACCTTCTCTTTTCCTTGGTAGTACAAGGAAATAGCAGACTCGCGTTGAATAAGGATACTATCACCTATAGCCCAAGTAATAATAACCTCTTCTCCTCCCCAACAGTGTTTATAAAGCGGCATTCCGTTACGAATAGTGTAGATACCAAACTTGTTATGCAATACTGGTCCGCTATCATTGCTATAATAAAATGACGAGATGTCGTTATCTTCAAAAAAGATATCATACTGAGGACGAGGAAACACCTTAATTGTATCATGTGAATAAAAGTAGTACGCCGAGCTACCTTGTATCCAAACCCCATCCTCAGTTAGGTAAAAACTATTGTGAAAAACATCAGCATTTATTCCTTCTAAAGCTGGAGTATTATGTGAGCCAAATATTTTTCCATTTTTGAAGTAAGAGATGTTCCTTTCAAATGCTTTGAACCATACCCGACCTTCCTGATCTGCCTTTATGCCAATAATATCAGGCGACGGTAAACCATCACTAGTAGTATAGTTTTCAAACCGCATGCCATTGAAGCTACAGACTCCAGCATCTGTACCCATCCATAACCTACCATACTTATCAATATCTAGATTGTATATTCTATTGCTTGGAAGGCCGTTTTCCTTAGTAAAACGCAAGTATACTCGGTCATCCAAAGAGGCAGAGGCTACCAAATGAATGATAAGGATAGTGATAAGCAATAGCAACCTAGAACCCCGCATGCTTCAATATATAGAAAAAAATAATAAAATATCTATTTAAACAATAAAAGGGCAGTAACAATTTTGCTACTGCCCATGTACACACTATATGATCAAATTATTCTTCTTTTAGAATTCTCACTGTTTCATTACCACCATCATACGTTAGATGGAATAAGTACATACCAGAACTTAAGCTTTCCATATCGACCTTTTGTTTGTAAACACCCGCTAGCATCATCTCATTCGACTTTATGGTCATCATCGTTTTTCCTGCCATATCTGTAATGTACAGATCGACATAGCTGTCCTTTTTGATGCTGATGACAGCTTCTATAGTATTTTGAAAAGGGTTGGGTCGAACCTTGAACATCGCCCCATCCTCTGTCGGATATACCTCTTCACAATGCCTATCAACACACGAATCTAAGGTACTATACGACCATACTGTTAAGCAAGCCTCATAAACCCCTTCCGAAGGATAAATGTGATCGGTACTGTTTGCGTCGGTAGATGTAGTGCCATCGCCAAACTCCCATAACCATGCATCTACTGGTGAAGTGCCGCTCACCTGGTCTAAGAAGAAATACTGTAGCGAATTCCCGTTAAACTCTTGTACGGGTAAAAAGTTAGCACTCAGATTACAAGAATCTAATACCGTAATGGTATCGCAAAAAAAGTCAATACAACAAATGAAATTATCATAGTCAATATGCTTAACAGCTTGCATACAACTTATGTACGTGCCAGGACCAGGATACGTATGATCAATAGCGGTGAATAGTGTGTCATTAGGATTAATAACAATAGTATCTCCATCACCAAAAGACCATATTAGCACTGTAGGTGCTGGTGTAGTTACATCCAAAAAGCTTATGGTATTCCCATTTTGCCCAGTAACTTCAAATTCAGCATTAAAATTGAGTTCCGCACAGGTATCTGAACTTATCACTACATTTTCACAGTAGGTGTAATGGCAGCAGGTATTATCTTCTAAGAAGAGGAGTGCCGTTACACAAATTTCGTAAATACCTGGGTCAGCGTATGTATAGCTGGTAGTGGTGCCTGGCAGACCTGTCCTAGTGCCATTTCCATATCCAAAATCCCAGTTTATGTACCTAGGGTTTGGCGTAGACTTATCAGTAACAGTAATATCCCTACCATTTACTACCAGATCAAAACCTGGAATTATGGCGTCTGGAGGACAGCCTTCACATTCTTCTACCCAAATAAACTGGGTGATGGTATCACTACAATCTTTATAAGCGGTATTCACATTTATAAAGTCCAACTGATTCAATCCCGGACCAAAAATATTGAGAGTATTCATACTGATAGTTAACGGCGTTGGCAATTCAAATTCTTCTATCATCATACCGTTCAAGAAGAAAAACGCACTGTCTCCTGTACCTCCAAAATCAATAGGAATACTGTCAGTGCCACAAAATATACTATCAGGCACTTCAAATACTGCATCGACACTACAGCAGGAGTCTGCTATTTCAAAATCGACACAAATGGTATCCATACACGCCAAATCAAAGGAAGTTTGTACCATACATAAAGAGTAGCTCATCCCCGGTAAGTACCCCGCATATGGGTTCGCAGCCAATAGGATGGTATCCGTTGGGTCTAGATCTGGTGGTGGTGGGCTTGGCATACCATCAACTATAAAATAGAAACTATCTGCTTCTGTGCTAAAGGTTATTATAATAAGTTCTCCCCCACAGAATATCGTATCATTTATAATGAACGTGAAACCAGTATCTATTGGACAACATGCCGAATCTGTAATTCCTATATCAATGGTATCCCTACCTACACAGCCATTTCCAGCGCTGGTCATTTCAACAATATAACGTTGGGATGCACTTAAAGTAGCTATAGGGTTTGAAATGTTAGGGTCAGATAATCCCGTAGTAGGTGTCCAACTATAAAAATTGGTACTTATTGGTACATCACCTATCTGTGTTATTATTGGCGTAAACTCGTCACAGAATACTTGATCAGGGCCAGCCCATACTGGCGGGGTGTTAAGCACCTGAATATCCAAGGTTATACTATCGGTACCACAGGTGTCGGTTATCATAAGAAGTACCGTTTTAATACCTGGGCTTAACCACGTTATAGCTGGCGGGTTAGGGCCAAGCCATCCAACTACGGGTACAGCATCAGGACCAAAGTACCAATTTCCACGACCTGTAGGTGAATAATTAGTAAGGTCTGCAAACTGTATACTATCCCCAAAACAGATAATAGTATCAGAAGCACTAAACCCTGGAGATAATTCGCAGCAGGGGTCGAAGTCTAAATTTATAGTGTCTATAGTGATACAAACGGTATCCATCTGCATGCTATCTGGAGATACGTATACTTGATAGGCGGTTACTAAATATTGGATGCTTCTATCTATCCTTACCTCAGGAGTACGAATGGTAGGGTCAGATAAATTAATGCTAGGCGACCAAGAGTAGAAGTTTGCTACAGTTGGAGACTGTAGCAAGAGGGTATCAATAATACAAGAACTGGTATCTAGAACACCACCAAATTCAGGGCAGCAGTCTTCAATGTAATTCAAGTAACTATTTACCCCAACATTTTCATACTCACATATTAAGCCTGAAGGCCAGAATATGGTGATATGATCAATGATGTTGGCATCACCCAATCCGAACTCCAAGTTCAAACTATTTTGCCCACTAGCATCAGACATGCCCGACACAAATTGCATTTGGTTTACCGTTTGCCCATCAATATTGGCCGTTAAAACTACCCGCGCGCCAATGGCCGATCGGTTAGAAACCACACCTTCTAAC
>CAYGTK010000090.1:0-15835 GCA_964352775.1 uncultured Chitinophagaceae bacterium | reverse complement strand
GGATACCCGCACCTTTTAGGGTGAAATCACAGATCTTTTGGCGATCGACAGCGAAGTTGAATGCTTGGCGCACCAATTTATTTGCGAATAGCTTATCCGTATTCAAAAAACCATAATACTGAATAGAAAGATTTGGCACTACTTGAAGTTGATACTTTCCATATTCTTCGGTCAGCACATCATCGCGACTAACCACATCGTCTTTCAGGTCAAGCGGTAGGCGGAATAGCATATCCAATCTATCGTTCCCGAACTCTAACAATTCTGTTTGGCGAGATTTAATGAATGATACCTGAATTCCTTTCAGGTAAGGCAATTGGTTTCCAAATTTATCTTTATCCCAGTAATTCTCGTTACGAGCCATTAATACTGATTCATCCTCTTTAACAGAACGAAGAGTGAACGGCCCAGTACCAACGGTTTTAACACGCATATCCAAGCCATATTTATCAACGGCCTCTTTAGGGAAAACGGCTGTAAAAGGAGTGGCCATTAAGTGCATAAAAGCAGCGAAGGGTCGCTCTAACACAATGCGAATGGAATTGTCGTCTACTATCTGGATACCTTCTACATCATCAGCCTTGCCATCGTAAAATTCTCTTGCTCCAAGTACTTTATCTACAAATACCCAGTAGCCTTGATTTGTAACATCGGCAGTACAAAGCATTTTGAAACAATACTCAAAGTCGCGAGCAGTTACTTCGCGTCCTTTCCCATCAGGAAAACAAGGGTCATCGTGAAATATTACTCCTTTGCGCAGCTTGAAAGTAAATGTGGTAGCGGTGCTATCCACCGCCCAACTTTCAGCCAACATCGGAATTATCTCTAAGGTCTTTTGATCGATAGAAACCAAACCCTCATATATCTGATTGGTGATACGGTGGCTAGTTACCTCTGTAACATTAAGCGGATAAAGGCTTCTGAAAAACTCCACCTCGTTCACTCGGAACACACCGCCGTAGTGGCGATCACCTTTTGCCGTGGCGTTATCTTCAGCTGCAGGCTTGGTTTCTTCGCCTCCGTCACAGCTTACTAATACACTAAAGCAAAGTAGTACTAAAAGGCTTTTTATCAAGGAGTTATTGTAGTTCATTTTCTTCATTTAGGTGTGCGCTTAATAGTTCGTAGCAGTTGCGTTCGGTCAGCACTATTTGACTGTAGTGCAAGTCCATCATCAATATCCAAGTAACCATTGGGTGGTCGGAATAATATTTTTTGGGGTCATCTTCTTTGTTTCCCAAGGCTCCGCCGATATCCATTGAAATGGGCACTAGGGCAAGCAATACACTATCCTGTTCCACATAAGGCCGAACGAGTTCACGAATGGCCTCGCCGCTAGCGGTTGTTTTCTCAAAAAGCTCATTCAGGCGGTTATTCTCCGTCATAAACTCTTTAGCGGTGGTCATGTCAAATGGATTAACTAAAGTGCCGTCTTCCTTATAGCCACCTGAACGCTCAATAGCTTCTTCCATAAAGCCTCTGTTCAATGTCTTTAGCTCTAAAGCGATGGATTCAATGGTTTTGGCCTTTAGCGCAAGCTCTTTGGCTACAGGTGTGTTTGCAGGGAGTCGGTCAAAATTACTTTTGAATTCATTAGCTTCTTGTTCTGTTTCTGCTATTTGTTCCATTAAGGGGCCGTGAATGGCTGATAGGCCTTCCATCGCCTTGTTTTTAATGGCATCGCATGAAGTAAGTAACAATAATGATAGGGTAATAAGGGCGAGGGGTTGGCGCATTATTCTATTTCAATTTTAAATAAATGGGACAGTGATCACTATGCTTTACGTCTGGTAATATCTTGGCGTCTGCTAATCGCTCTTTCAGGCTTTCGCTAGCGGCTATGTAGTCAATACGCCAGCCCTTGTTATTGTTCCGTGCATTTGCTCGGTAACTCCACCAACTGTAGTGATGTGGGTTAGGCTGAAAGTGGCGGAAGGTATCTATCATCCCTGAGTCGAAATACTTGGTCATCCACTCTCGCTCTTCTGGTAAAAATCCAGAAGTATTAGCGTTTTGCTTTGGGTTATGGATGTCTATCTCGGTATGGCAGATATTATAGTCGCCTACCACTATTAAATTCTTAACCTCTTTCCTAAGATCAGCTATCCAATTATAGTAGTCCGCCAAAAACTCCATTTTGAAGGCTTGTCGAATATCGCCGCTACTTCCCGAAGGGAAATAAGTGTTAATAATGGTTAAGTCGTCAAAGTCCGTTCTTATCACACGACCCTCGAAGTCAATTTTCTCAATTCCGCAACCAGCCACTACATTACTAGGTTTCAGCTTACTGAATGTGGCTACACCACTATATCCTTTTTTCTCTGCGCTCACCCAATTGTGGTGATAACCTAAGTGTTCTAGCACTTCGGTAGGTACTTGTTCGGGCCTTGCTTTCGTTTCTTGTAAACAGATCACATCTGGCGAAGCTTCCTTCAGCCATTCGGCGAACCCTTTGCGCAATGCAGCGCGTATACCATTAACGTTATAAGAGATGATCTCTTTTACTGCCAATTACTTTATCTTTATGTCTTTGCGCCATGGTGAAACCCAAGCGCAGAGCGTTAAACAAGGCTCTAAGATACAAAAACAGACCATCAACCAGATGAGCCAGGGTGCTGCCCCTTTTTACTGGATAGTTGTATTAGCCTGCCTATTTTCAGGGCAGCAGCTAGCAGCGCAATCCTACACCATTTCAGGAAAGGTGTTAGACCTTAACACCCAAGAACCCATACCATTCGCTAATGTATTTATTCCCAGCACGACAACAGGAACAAGTAGCGATATTGATGGTAATTATTCATTAAGCACCACCACTTTTGGTGATAGTATTACAGCATCAAGTGTAGGGTACGGTTCACTAACTAAGCCACTGAAAAATTGGGAGGAACAAAAAGTTAATTTCTATTTAGATAGGTCTAGTGTTGCCTTACGTGAGGTGGTGGTGAGCTCAGAAGAACAAGATAACCCAGCACATGTGCTGCTTCGTAAGGTTATTAAGCAGAAGCCTAATAACGATAATAGAAAAAGCTTAGACAGCTACGCTTATGAGGCCCACAACAAGATAGAGATAGACGCTTACGATTGGAGTGAAAGTTTTTTAGACAGAAAAATATTCCGCCCGTTCAAGTTTGTTTTCGATAATATTGATAGCAGCTCACTAGAGGAGCCCTTTCTGCCCATTTTCCTTTCGGAAACCATGAGTAACTTTTACTCCAGTAAAAGCCCGAATCAAGAGCGGGAAATAATAAAAGCCAGCAAGATCTCTGGGTTTGAGAACAAGAGTATTACCCAAATGATGGGGACTAAGTTCCAAGAGATAAATGTATATGATAACTGGCCAGAAGTATTAGTTAAACCCTTTGTTAGCCCCGTAGCCAACTCAGCATTAACGTATTATGACTTCTTTTTGGCAGACAGTGCCTTTATTGACGACTTGTGGTGCTATAAACTCAACTTTTACCCCAAAGGAAAAGGGACCAACACCTTTGTGGGTGAAATATGGATAGCCGATGAAACTTATGCGGTTAAGAAAGTGAGCATGGAATCGGCAGGGCACGTTGATATAAACTTTGTGCAACGTATCAGTTTTCACCAAGAGTTCGACCTTGTTGGCGATAGCATTTGGATGCTGAGTAAAGACAAGATCTCTATCAAATTCAAAGCCCAGAAGAATCAAATGGGCTTGATAGGTAAAAAGAGCACAACCTACAGGGAATTCATAATTAATGATGACGGTATATTAGAGGTGTTTACCGATAAGGCAGATATTGAGGTAGCTAAAGATGCTTATGAAAAAAGCGATTCCTTTTGGGTGGCTAGTAGACACGAAAAGCTTACGGGTGGGGAGAGTGGTATTTACGACATGATCGATTCCGTATCGAATACCAAAGCGTTCCGAAACTGGAAAGCGATATTTAAAACCATTGCAGCAGGCCACGTAAAGGCTAAATATGTAGAGTTTGGGTCGGTTTGGAACATTTATAGCGGCAATCAAGTAGAGCGCGACCGTGTACAATTGGGTATGCGAACCACAAGCAAGTTGTCCGATAAATTTCGGCTTGGTGGCTACGCTGCTTATGGTTTTGGAGACAGCCGTTGGAAATATGGGGCAGAAGCCTTGGTTTTTGTTAAAAAAGACCCAGTATGGTGGTGGTTCAAGGGAAGCTATAAAGATGACCTTGACCTTACCGCTGAGGAAGATGGCGACATAAGCCAGGGTAGCTTTCTTGCAGGGTTTATCCGAAGGAATGGCGTACCACAGAAATTCTTGCATTTACATCAGTTCAAGGCTGATTATCATCACGAGTGGTTGGTGGGCATGTCAGCAGAAGTAGGTGTTCGCTATCGAGAGGTGAGTCCATATTTTCCCTTCTACTATATCCAAAGAAGTGATGAAGTTAACGGCGGGAGTATTTCACGAATGGATACTATCCGAAACTTTAGAACAGCAGAGGTTACGGGGCGTGTGCGTTTTGCTTATAAAGAGCAATTCATTACTGGTGCTTTCAACCGAACCAGCCTGGGAACGAAAGACGATGAACCTGTTATTTCATTGGCGTATACTATTGGTATCAGCGGTATTCTGGGAAGCCAATTCAAATATCATAAGCTGAAATTCCACATTCAACAAGAAGTGGAAATAGACCCAATTGGGGAAATGATATACGATGTTTATGCAGGTAAGGTGTTTGGAAGAATACCAGGGTTATTAGGTTTTATCCCGCAAGGAAATGAGTCGTGGTTCTTTACCAATAGCGCATTTAATTTGATGAATGAATATGAGTTCATTACTGATCAGTATGTTTCGGCGATAGTGCATCATCACTTTGGTGGGTTCTTCTTTCAAAAGATACCAGGTATTCGAAAACTAAAGCTGCGTAGCTTAATATTCGGTAAGGTACTTTGGGGAAATATGAGCAAGCGAAATAGAGAGGCCAATAGCCTGAACAGGTTCATTATTCCAAACCGTAAGCCTTATGTAGAAGCTGGGGTTGGTATTGAGAATATACTCCGCTTCTTCAGAGTAGATGTTATTTGGCGATTGACCTATCGTGATGAACCGCTAACCAGTAACTTCGGAGTGCGTTTTGGTGCTCAAATAACCTTTTAGGAATGCGCATTTCTATCCTTCTAGTTTTAACCCTTTCTTTATCGCTAAGTTCTTGCTTGCGCACACCCGTTCGGGAGTATGATAAGTATGCCCAGCAAGCACCCGAGAAGGAAGAGCTAAAGATATTATCGTGGAACATTTACATGCTTCCGCCCTTGATAAAGAGGCAATTCAAAAAGAAGCGAGCGCGGAGAATTCCAGAGGTTATTTTGCCAGAAGGCTACGACATCATTGTGTTTCAAGAGTCGTTCCATTTTTGGGCAAGGCATATTTTGCGGAGAAAATTGAAACAGGAATATCCCTACCAATATGGCCCAGCTAATATGCGCGCAGCCAGCATTAGAACAAATAGCGGCATATGGATAGTAAGCAAGATACCATTAACACCCCTTGGTACCGTTCGTTATGATGAATGTAGTGGCTTTGATTGCATGTCGAGAAAAGGTAGTGCGCTGTTAGAAGGAACATGGCAAGGTCAGCAATTCCAAATACTGGGCACACACTTAGAATCTGGAGATCAAGAAGTGCGAAACACTCAATATCCGCAGGTAAGGGCCATATTAGATGAGCATAAAAAGGATGGTGTGCCGCAGATAATTTGTGGCGATTTCAATACCGCAAAAAAAAGTGCAGACTACCCGAAAATGCTAGAAATGCTTGATGCTGAGGATGGTGAGCTGCTGAACCAAGAAATAACTTTAGACGGCACAAGTGATGATTTTAAGAACAGAGGAACAGGACGAACTAGCGCGAAGATAATTGACTACATTTTTTACAGAGGAAATGGGCACGTACCAAAAAAGATGGAACGAGAAGCTAGACAACCTGAATATCCGGAGCCATGGAAGAAAACCTATGTAGGGCTGGCCGATCATAATGCAGTTGAACTTCGAATAGTGTTTTAAGAATGTCTACCCGCTACGAAATAAAGTTGCCTCAATTTGAGGGTCCGTTCGACTTGCTGTTGTTCTTCATTGAGCGAGATGAGTTGGATATATACGACATTCCCATTTCTAAATTAACGGATGATTTTTTAGACTATATCCACCAGGCAGAGCAAATGGATATTGAGTTGGCTAGCGAGTTTATTTTGGTAGCAGCTACGCTTATGCGTATAAAGGCTAGGCTGCTGCTTCCTCGTAAAGAACTGGATGAAGAAGGAAATGAGATAGACCCTAGGGAAGAGCTGGTGCAGAAGCTGATGGAGTATCGCCAGTTTAAAGCGGTGATAGACGAGTTGAAAGTGCTGGAAGAGCAACGCTTGCTCCATTATAAGCGCGGGAACATTGAGAAAGACCTAAAGCATATATCGCGCGCAATGGCCGATGGCGAGGCTGATCTGCAAACCTTGACCTTGTTCAAGCTGATGAATTCCTTTCAGAAGGTACTTCAGCGGATGGAGGACAGGAACAACCAGCCCGAACATAAGATCGTGAAATACCCCTACACGATAAACGACCAAAAGACTTTTTTGCTAACTACCTTAAATAGAGAGGACCGAACGGGGTTTGAAGATCTGTTTGCCGTTTGCGAGAATAGGGTACATGCTATTTTCACCTTCTTAGCTATGCTTGAACTTATTCAATTGAGTAAGTTGACGATAACCATGGGACAAGGGAAAAATAACTTCTGGCTTCAACTTAGCTGAGGTATTCCAATAGTATGATACACTGCGTAGGCGTATGGGAAGAAGCGTAAAAAACGGAAGAACCCCCATTTTAAATAAGAACCGAAAGGGTAATTTATTACTCCTGATAGCAAGCTGGTTAAGGCAAAGGGTATTGGGGTGACGGCAGCTATCAATATGATCACCCCGCCAAATCGCTCGTAATACCCTTTCAGTGTTACCATTGCTTGGCGCTCCATAAATCTTTTCATGAAGGGTGCACGCTGGAATAACTTCCCGAAATAATAAGAAACGATACCGCCTAAATAAGAGAGTGCGGTCATTAGCGTTATGTATTGCCAATAGACTATTTCAGGCTTACCCGAATAGATGCCCATGAACAACTCTGGAGGCACAAACCCAAGTATGAATTCGTTCAGAAAGAAAAAGGTCATTACCCAAAAAGGCTTATCGGCCACGGGTAATACCCAATCATCATAATTGGCCTTTACAAAGTCGCTTAGTAAATAGAGCACGAAAATGACAGCGGCAAACCCAACGACCCCTTTCAGGAGGTTGGTGGTTAAAAAGCGAACAAGTTGTTGCCTACGGCTATCTTCTTCAGACATGGCTTATATCACATCCAGTTGACGACCTACTTTTTTGAAGGCCTCAATGGTTCTATCTAAATGCTCCCGTTCGTGTGCTGCAGAAAGCTGCACTCGGATACGCGCTTCACCTTTAGGCACAACTGGGTAATAGAAACCAATAACATAGATGCCTTCTTTCAATAGTTCTTCCGCAAATCGTTGCGATAGCTTTGCATCGTATAACATGATAGGCACTATAGGGTGTGTGCCTGGCTTTATGTCAAAACCCGCTTCGCCCATTTTTTCGCGGAAGTAATCGGTATTCGCCTCTAGCTTGTCGCGCAGCTCGGTGGTTTCGCTAAGCATATCAAACACAGCAAGCGATGCCCCCGCAATAGTTGGTGCCAAGGTATTAGAGAATAAATATGGACGCGAGCGCTGACGAAGCATTTCCACTATCTCCTTTCTGCCCGTGGTAAACCCACCTGAAGCACCACCAAGAGCTTTACCTAGAGTTCCTGTAATAATGTCAATTCGACCGAACACATCGCGATGCTCGTGTGTGCCTCGGCCTGTTTTACCTACAAAGCCTGTAGCATGGCATTCGTCCACCATTACCATAGCATCATACTTGTCTGCTAGGTCGCATATTTTATCCAGTTGAGCAATGGTGCCGTCCATGGAGAACACACCATCAGTAACGATGATGCGATTGCGTTGTACCTGCGCTGCTTTTAGTTGCTCTTCCAGGTCGGCCATGTCGTTGTGCTTATAGCGGTAGCGAGCGGCTTTACAAAGGCGCACCCCATCAATGATAGAGGCGTGATTAAGCGCATCAGAAATTATAGCGTCCTCTGCTGTTAATATGGGCTCAAAAACTCCACCATTTGCGTCAAAAGCGGCGGCGTAAAGTATAGTGTCTTCTGTTCCTAAAAACTCGGCAATGCGTTCTTCCAATTGTTTATGAATATCCTGCGTTCCGCAAATGAAACGTACAGAAGAAAGACCAAAACCATGGGAATCAATAGCTGCTTTTGCAGCTTCCGTTACTTTGGGATGAGAAGAAAGACCTAGATAATTATTGGCACAAAAATTCAAGACTTTTTGTCCTGAAGCAAGTGTTATCTCTGCATCTTGGGGAGAAGTGATCACGCGCTCGTTCTTGAACAGACCAGCGTCTTTTATTTCTTGTAGTTCGGTAGCTAAACGTTCCTTTACGTTATCGTACATAGGACTTATTGTTTGCTGCCGAACTTACGGCAAAAACACAAGAAAAGAAAACAAGGGAGTGTGACCTACAAGCCCTTATGGCTGCCATCGCACATGGCGCCTAGCGAAGAGTGTTTACATCCGCAGAAGTAAACGGTTTTTGCTTCGGGAATGTCTGTTTTGACTGGTGCGAATTCGCTGCCTTTGTGAGAGCCATCGCAGAAAGGTTGTTTACTGCTTTGTCCGCAAGAGCACCAATAATAAGTGCCTGCTTCTACGTCAACAGCGTAAGGGGCTTTCTGGGGGATTTCGGGAGATGCCATAGTCTTTGTTCAAAGGATGATAAAGAAAAGTAACGGCAGGAAAAGAGAAAGGTTTAAACGGAGGCTTGGATGTTGTTGCGTATCTCCTGAATCAGGCTTACGCTAACTTCCTTTCGTTTGATCTTATCGCAGATGAATTTTTTGAACGATTCTTCTATCTCGTAGTGTTCCAAGCAGCAGTCGCATTTGTTCAATTCGTCTGCCAATGCTTTTTCTTCCGCATCGGTCAACTCTCCATCTAAGGCAAGTCGTACCTTGTTTAACACCTGCTTACAATCATGTGTAGCCATACTAACCCTTTTTGTTGTAGCCCATTGTTTTGGCGTACTCCTGTAGTTTTTCTTTCAACATTTGCCTTGCACGGTGCAGCCTAGACCTTACCGTACCAATTGGAATATCAATGATCTTCGAGATCTCCTCATAGGTGAATCCCTCAATATCACAAAGCAGAATGACTGTCTTAAAATCGACTGGTAGTGCATTGACCGCTGTGGTCACTTCATCTCCCATCATTCCTTGAAACACCTCCTGTCGCATGTCTAGCGTCCCCACCAGGTTGGCGTCTTCATTTTCTTCATACCCAATTACGTCTTCATAATCTACCTTAGTTGGGCGCTTGGCCTTTTTGCGGTATTCATTAATGAATGCGTTCTTGAGTATTTTGAACAGCCATGCCTTTGCATTAGTTCCTTCTACGTAAGAATTAGAAAAACGATACGACTTCATGAAGGTTTCCTGCACAAGGTCGTTCGCGTCCTCTTCGTTATAAGTAAGGTGATACGCAAAGTTGTATAAGGCATCTATATGAGGAAAGAATTCCCGCTCAAATAGGCCATCTTTCTGCTTCTTGATCTCTTCGGTGTTCGGCACAGCTCAAATATAAGGATTAATTTTGCGTTCAATCGTAGTTCGCATCTACACCATTATCATCAAAAACCAGTCCATTTTTTTGACGACCTTTCGCACCATCATTTCTAACCAATATATAGCTGTACTCGGGTTATTGCTTGTTCTATGTGGGTTTTTTCTGTCTAGGGCGGCTATTAGTATAGGCATGGTAGTGCTGACAATAAACGCTCTTTTTCAAGCCGACTTAAAAGGTCGTTCAGCTGCTTTCGTTAAGCATATTCCTCACCTGCTTTTCATGGGTTTTTTTGGGTTGATTATGCTCAGTGGAGCCTATAGCGAAAACACGGAAGAATGGCTTTATAAGCTGAAAACCAAGCTCCCTTTTTTAGTGCTTCCTTTTGCTATTTTTTCTATCCAACCATTCCTAAAAAAGTGGTTTAACAGGACGCTTTATTTATTCATTTTAATGGTAGTGGCAGGGTCGTTCTGGAGCATGTCTGAGTTTGTGACCGACTATAAAGGTATAATCGAGCGATACGCCCAAGGGCAGGTGCTTCCAACACCAATTCACCATATCCGATTTAGCTTGATGGTCGTGCTAAGTTTGGCTAGTGTTTACTACTTGGTTCAGCAGGGTTTTTATTGGGTAAGTCGGCTGGAAAAATATGTGCTGCTTGCTATTGGTTTTTGGCTATTCCTTTTCCTACATATTCTAGCGGTAAAAAGTGGGTTGCTAGTAGCTTATGTGGTGGTTTTTTTATTGATCGTTCGCGAGGTTGTTTTGCAGAAGCGATATATGCTTGGTGTTGCTGGTTTAGGCCTAATGGTAGCGCTACCAATAATAGGATACAATACTGTGCCGACCTTAAAAAACAAAATTGATTATTTCCGCTGGGATCTAGAGCAGTATTTTAACGAGGGTGAATACATGGCGGAAGAATTGTCAGACTCGAAAAGGATGCGTTCATATGCTGTGGCTATAGATGTTTGGCAGTCGGCCCCTGTTTTAGGGGTGGGCTATGGTGACATAAAGTCAGCTAATGCTGTTGGTTTTGAAATGCGATACCCTGAAAGCGATATAGAAAGTAGGTTGCAAGCCCATAATCAATACCTGTATGTGGCTATGGGCATGGGGACAATTGGTTTGCTATTCTTTGTAGCGATGCTGTTTGCACCCTTGTTTGTAGCTGGTGGATATAAAGATGTTATGGTTCTGAGCACCTCTATTGTAGGTATAGTCTCCTTTTTGGTAGAACATTCTTTGGAAACACAAATAGGGACAGCCTTATACCTAACTTTTGTTTTGCTTGCCCTACACAATTACTACCTTAACGGCGATGACTAAGATCTCGGCAGTTATTATCACCTTGAACGAAGAGCGAAATATTGGCCGCTGTATACTTTCGCTAGATGGCGTGGCAGATGAAGTGCTTATAATGGACAGTAATAGTACTGATGGAACCCAAGATATAGCTACTGAACTAGGCGCGAAAGTTATCCCTACAGTTTGGGAAGGCTATGCCACCACCAAGAACAAAGCGTATAAAAAAGCAAGTGGAGAGTATATTCTTTGGCTAGATGCCGATGAGGCTTTATCGGAAGAATTGCAAGCGTCAATATTAAAAGTAAAAGCAGACCTTAGCGGTGCCTATGAGGTTAATAGATTAAATAATTACTGTGGTTCGTGGCTGCGTAATGGGGGCTTGTATCCTGATAGAAAGGTGAGGTTGTTCCCGAAGGGAAAGGCCGTGTGGCAAGGCAATTTGGTACATGAAGAGCTATTGGTGGATATTGATGAGCCAAAGAAATTTCTTGATGGCGACTTGTTGCACTACACCTATTACACCAAGGAAGAGCATTGGCAACGCGCCGAAAAATATGCGCGCTTAGCCTCTGATAAATATGCTCACAAGAGTAAACCTGCTTTACTGGTGAAAATGCTTTTTAGCCCCTTATTTCGATTTGTAAAGAATACTTTATTTCGACTAGGTTTTTTAGATGGCCTAGCTGGCGTACGTTACCAATACATTGCCTCTTGGGAGGTGTTTCAGAAGTATAAATTGGCCTTGCAGAAATGAAGTTAGGATTTGATGCGAAACGGGCTTTTTTCAACCGAACGGGTTTGGGCAACTATAGCAGAACACTACTCAGTGCTATAGAAAAGTATCATCACGATGAAGAGTTACTACTGTTCACGCCCAAGGAGGGAACCGCCTTTTTAGAAAAGGCTAAAACAGTGATGAGCACCCGTGCTTTTTGGCGAAGTTACGGTATGGGCTGGGCTGTTTCTGAGGAGAACCCAGATGTATTTGTTGGTTTAAGCAATGAGTTACCTTTTGACATTGAATATTACAAAGGGAAAAAAGTGGTGGTTATTCACGACCTTATCTTTATGCGTTACCCCAAGTGGTACAAGCTTATTGATAGGAGGATTTATGAAAAGAAGACGCGCTTTGCCTGTGCGCATGCCGATGTTGTAATAGCCACCAGCGAGCAAACCAAGAAAGACATAATTGACTTTTACGGTGTAGCTACTGATAAGATAGAGGTGGTTTATCAAAGTTGCTCAGAAATTTTTAAACCAACTAGCTTGCTTGAAGGCCGTAGTTCGCTACAAGATAAATACGGTTTGCCCGGTGATTTTGTGCTTTATGTAGGAGCCTTGGCAGAAAGAAAGAATGTGCTGAACCTGATAGAAGCAATGAGCGAGATAGAAGCGCCATTGGTTTTAGCTGGCCGCGGCAATAGCCGCTACGAGAAGAAACTGCGAAGATCAATTAAGAAGAAGGCCATGCAAGATAGGGTGCTACTATTAAGTAATGTGCCTAACGAAGACTTGCCAGCTATATACCAATTGGCCAAGTGTTTTGCTTACCCTTCGCTTTTTGAAGGGTTTGGCATTCCGATATTAGAAGCCCTTTGGACTAACACACCTGTGGTTACCTCAACAGGTAGTTGTTTTTCAGAAGTTGGTGGGCCAGATACGCTTTATGCAGACCCGAATAGTGTGGACGCTATTCGCGCTAAAATAAGGCTGGCATTAGATGACGAAGATTTAGCAAAGCAAATGAGCGAAAAGGGGTATGAGCATGCTCAGCAATTTACCCCTAAGGCTTTTGCTGATAGGTTTATAGAAGCAATAGGGCTATAGTTTCTTTCTCAATATTCTTCCCTTGGTTTCCATTAACCAGGTGTTTACATGCTTAGGCTCGGGAAGTGGGTCAACGAATGGTTGCCCCATTTTTAGACAGTGCTTGTAAAAGTCTCTAGCGGTAACACCCCACTTATTGATGAACTGCTGACGACCCTTATTCTTCTTAACCTTACCTGTACTTTTGCATTGAAAGTGATAGACCAAACTATCGCCCACACCTTGAAAGTGGCGACAGCCTTCATTCCATAGCTTTTTAGAAAGGTCGGGGTCAGAATACATTCCTGGCGAGAACTCTTCACTTAAACCACCTACCTTTTCCCACAACCACTTTGGCACTAATACTGGCGGCCAAGATGAGCCAGACCAATTATCCTTTTGATGGTTGGCCCCTATTAGCTCCGTTTCTTTAAAGGATTCTATCTCTCGCCCATGATCGGCAACAATAACACACTTGTTTTTTGTTTTCTTTGGCTCTATCATAGTGCCAGAGAGCATAAAAGGTTTCATCTGCTGACGTGGAATATTCTTCCACAAGGCCACATCCCAATTGGGAAGCACATACATATCGTCGTTTAAATAAACGATGTATTTATTAATGGCTTTTTCAGCGGCTAGGTTTACGGCTTTACAAATACCAACGTTCTCGGTAGATGAGGTATAGTCAATGTTTTCTTGCGCTAACCATTCACGTGTGCCGTCGTTTCCTTCGTTTACGTGTACTACGATTTGGTGTCCGCCAATACTGTTGCGTAACAGGCTATGTATGCATAGTTGCAGATAGGGAAGATTGTTCCAAGTTGGAATAATGATGGTAAAGGCGATCTTGGCCGTGGCCATAGCTGGAGGCCTAGCCTAGCGTACGTTTGATCTCTTCCGTATCGTAAGCCTCAATCTCGTCACCTTTCTTCAAATCGCCGTAGTTCTTGATGTTCAAACCACATTCTTGTCCGGTAACCACCTCTTTTACTTCGTCTTTGTATCGTTTCAAGGTTTCTAGTTCGCCAGTATGTACCACAATACCATCGCGGATCAAGCGTACTTTCGAGCGACTATAGATCTTACCAGAGGTAACATTACAACCTGCAATGGTTCCCACTTTGGTGATCTTGAACACTTCCAATATCTCCAGCGTACCTGTCACGGTTTCTTTAACCGTAGGCTCTAGCATACCTTCCATCGCCGTTTGTATCTCTTCGATAGCTTCGTAGATGATAGAGTATAGTCGGATATCGATGTTCTCTCTATCGGCTAATTGACGAGCAGTACCTGATGGACGAACTTGGAAACCGATGATGATAGCATCTGAAGCAGACGCTAATAACACATCCGACTCAGTTATCTGACCAACAGCACGGTGAACCACGTTCACTACTATCTCGTCGATACTTAGCTTTTGTAGGGAATCAGAAAGTGCTTCGATAGAACCATCCACGTCACCTTTAATGATCACATTAAGCTCTTTAAAGCTTCCTAAGGCTAAACGACGACCGATCTCATCAAGAGTAATGTGCTTCTTAGTACGAAGACCTTGCTCACGCATGATCTGCTCGCGCTTACCAGCAATTGCTTTCGCTTCTTGATCAGTTTCTACCTTACGGAATCCTTCACCCGCTTGTGGTGCACCGTTAAGGCCAAGAATTTGGATAGGTGTAGATGGACCAGCTTTTTTTATACGAGCCCCTTTATCATCAAACATTGCTTTTACCTTACCATAGTGCGTTCCTGACACTATTGTGTCACCAACTGATAAGGTTCCTGTTTGAACCAATAGGTTTGATACGTATCCACGTCCTTTATCTAAAGATGCCTCTACGATAACTCCTTGACCTTGGCGGTCAGGGTTGGCTTTAAGCTCTAGCATTTCTGCTTCAAGCAATATCTTCTCTAGTAGGTCTTGAATACCTTCTCCCGTTTTCGCTGAAAGCTCTTGCGCTTGGAATTTACCACCCCAATCTTCTACTAAGATGTTCTTTTGCGACAGTTGCTCACGAATTTTATCCGCGTTAGCACCTGGCTTATCGATTTTATTAAAGGCGAATACCATTGGTACACCAGCTGCTTGCGCATGACTGATAGCCTCTTCCGTTTGTGGCATGATGGCATCATCTGCTGCAATAACGATAACTGCAACATCAGTAGCTTTCGCACCACGAGCACGCATAGCTGTAAAGGCTTCGTGACCCGGTGTATCAAGGAATACTACTTCCTTACCACTTTCCATGCGCACTTTGTAAGAACCGATGTGCTGGGTTATACCACCTGCCTCACCAGCTACTACGTCTGCTTTACGAATATTATCTAGCAATGAAGTCTTACCATGATCTACGTGACCCATAACGGTTACGATTGGTGCACGAGATACTAGATCTTCTGGATCGTCAATTATCTCTTCTACTTCTGCTTCTTCCTCAGCTATATCGGTAAACTCAACTTTGTAGCCAAACTCATCTGCTACTAGTTCGATGATCTCTGCGTCTAGTCGTTGGTTGATGGAAACGATAATTCCCAACTCCATACACTTACTTATCACATCAGTAGCTGATGCGTCCATTAAGGAACCTAATTCACTCACAGAGATGAATTCAGTAACCTGTAATGTGCCGCTTGCTTCCTCGGCTGCCATTTGTGCCTCTTCTTCGGCAACAGCTCTGGTTTCTTTCTTCTGACGCTTGATCTTCGCTCTAGTCTTACCTTTTCCAGCAGTACCAGCTAGCTTGGCCATAGTGGCCTTTATCTTCTCTTGTATCTCTTTTTCAGATACTTGTTTGATCTCTTCGTCAGTCTTCTTACCGCCTTTAGCACCACCACGAGCTCCACCTGGGCCACCACGCATGGTTTCTGGCTTAACAATACGCTTTCTACGACGCTTTCTATCACCAGTACCACCAGAATTAGTGGTTGGTTTTTCGCGTTTAGGCTGCTCTTTAATCTCTATCTTTCCTAAGATCTTCAGCCCGTCAAGTTTTATCTTTTCGGTCTTGATCATTTCCGCTT
>CAYGTK010000089.1:0-15843 GCA_964352775.1 uncultured Chitinophagaceae bacterium | reverse complement strand
GTACTTCACCGTTCACGTACTCTTGGAATACAGGAGCAACAACAGAAGACATCAATGGATTAACTGCTGGTACTTACACTGTAATGGTAATGGACGCTAATGGATGCGATGCTAACGTAACGCAAACTGTGAGTGAGCCTGATGCTATTAGTTTAAGTTTGACACCAAGTGCAGCAGACTGTAACGGTTCTGATGATGGAACTATCGACTTGACCGTATCAGGTGGAACAACTCCGTTCACTTATAATTGGAGTAATGGCGAAACAACAGAAGACCTAGCTAGCTTAGGAAGCGGAACATACAGCGTAACGGTAACAGACGCTAATGGTTGTACAGCAACGGACGACGCTACAATTACGCAGCCGGTTCTATTGACGGTGTCGTTGGATAGTACTAATGCTTCATGTAATGCTGTTAATGATGGTAGCGTAAGTGCAACTGTAAACGGTGGCACCATGCCATACACCTATGCTTGGAGCAATGGTTCTACTAGCGCAGATATTACGGCCACAGGAGCAGGTACATATCTCATCACGGTAACAGATGCTAATGGATGTACTGCAGTTGAAAGTACTACAATAGCTCAGCCTGATGCATTAGCTGTAAGCTTAACACCGTCAGCTATTGATTGTGATGGTTTAGATAACGGAACGGTAACGAGTTCAGTAACTGGTGGAACAACTCCATATACCTATGCTTGGAGCAATGGAGCGAATACAGCGGACATTGACAACCTAACTAGCGGTACGTACACATTAACCGTAACTGATGCTAACGGTTGTGTAGAAACTTCTATGGCAACTATTACGCAGCCTAGCTTGCTAGCTGCAAGTGCTACATCAACAGATGTTAGCTGTTTCGGTGGAAATGATGGAAGCGTTGACTTAACAGTATCTGGTGGAACAACTCCATACACCTATGCATGGAGCAACGGAGCGACAACAGAAGACCTGAATGGTCTATCTGCCTTCATACCTACATTTAGTGTAACGGTAACCGATGTGAACGGTTGTACGGCAACAGCTACTTCAACTGTTGATCAGCCTGGTCCTTTAACCTTAGGAGCAAACACAACTACCGTAAGTTGTGCAGGTGGAAACGATGGTGAGATCGAATTGACAGTTCAAGGAGGAACATCTCCATTTACTTATACTTGGACGAATGGTGAGTCAACTCAAGACATTAGTGGATTAACTGCTGGTACCTACACCGTGATGGTGATGGATGCCAATGGTTGTGATGCTACAGTTAGTCAAACAATAGCAGAACCTGCTACTATTAGCTTAACCAACACGAAGGTGGATGTGAGCATTAACGGTGGTAACGATGGTAGCATAGACCTTACTGTAGCGGGTGGAACATCACCTTATACTTACGTTTGGGATAATAATGCTACCAGTCAGGATATCAATAACTTAACAGCAGGTACTTACTGTGTTACTGTAACTGATGTGAATGGATGTACAGGTGCTGATTGTATCACCATTAACGAGCCTGGTTGTTCTGACTTTACTGCACAGGCTGCCGTAACAGATGCAGCTTGTTTCGGTAGTGCAGATGGTAGTATTACAGTTACGCCATCACTAGGTACTACGCCTTACACCTATGCTTGGAGTACTGGTGGTAGCAATGCTACAGAAGGTGGATTAAGTGCGGGTACTTACTCGGTAACAGTGACTGATGCGGTGAACTGCATAGTGACTTTGACCGAAACAGTAGGAGAGGCCAGCGAATTGATGTTGAGCGGTATTGCTGCTGATGCAGCATGTAACGGACAGGCCAGTGGAAGTATTGATCTTACAGTTGTAGGCGGAACACCTGCTTACACCTATGCATGGAGCGATGGTTCTACTATGGAAGATCCAAACGGCCTAGCTGTAGGAAGCTATACGGTTACTTTAACTGATGCGAATGGATGTACTGCATCTACTAGCTTCAGCATTAATGAACCTACTGCTATCGTGTTGAATACAGAAGTGACCGACCCAGCATGTTTTGGTAACTCGGATGGAAGTATTGACTTGAGTGTAGTGGGAGGAACAGCGCCATATACCTATGCTTGGAGTAATGGAGCATCTTCGCAAGACTTGAATTCGCTAACAGCCTTTTTACCAGTATACAGTGTAACGGTAACGGATGCGAATGGATGTACTGCCTCAACAATAGCTAACCTAGCGCAACCACAGCCTTTAACCTTGGGTGTTAATACCACACCTACCAATTGTAATGGTGGTACTGATGGTATGGTTGACTTGATAGTGCAGGGTGGTACTACACCATATACTTATGCTTGGAGCAATAGCGAAACAGGTCAAGACCTAAGTAATGTGGCTGGTGGAACCTATATGGTTACTGTAACCGATGCTAATGGTTGTGATGCTACATTGCAGGCAAATGTATTGGAGCCAACACCTATTATGTTATCTGCCAATACTACCAATGCATGTACGGGTACTGCTGATGGAAGTATTGACTTAAGCGTATCTGGTGGCTCATCGCCATACACTTACACTTGGAACAATGGTTCTAACATGGAAGACATTTCTAATCTGGCAGCAGGAACATACGCTATCACCGTGCATGATGTTAACGGATGTTCATCCATATCATCATTTACGATAATAGAAGTTTCTTGTCAAACTCAGCAAATACGTGTAGCTTTGGCAGCCTATTTAGAAGGACCTTTCGACATGAATACAATGGAGATGCACAATAAGCTGCACTCTTTCTGTCACGTGGTACCAACAGATCAACCCTATAACACGGCACCGTGGAATCACACTGGTACCGAGGCTGACTCTGCTATGGATGCCAATGTGGTGGATTGGGTACTAGTATCGTTCCGTAGAACGAAGGATGCTTCTAGTACCTTCTATCGTACCGCAGCGCTTCTTCATAAAGATGGTAGAATATACTCGGTAGATGGTGGTTTTGAGTTCGCAGTTGACTTTGCGGCAGGAGATTCTATCTACGCAGTAGTACAACATCGTAACCACATGGGAGTGATGTCGGCAACTGCTGTAACCCAGTATTCATCGAGTACGGTGATGATAGATTTCCGTCACGAACAGAGCTATCAAGAGGGTGTTCCAGTAACTTCTGGGCAGAAAATGAAGGCAGTTGGTAACCAAGGGCTACCTTATTACGTATTGCACTCTGGGGACGGTGACGCAAACTTCGATGTGAACTCAACGGATTTTGTGCCATTATCGAACGAATACAACCGTTTTAACGAGTATGGTAAAGGAGACTTTAACATGGATTGCGATTGTAACTCGAACGATATTCCGTACTGGATCAACAACTTCAACCAATTCTCAGGCGTAAAACCTTAGGAGCAGAAGTTCTTTTAAAAATGGAAAACACGTCGGAAAGACTAGTATATACACGCCGAATGACAGGTAAGATGACAAACACAGGGATCATGAAAAATTGGATCATTATGCTTTTCGTAGCAGCAGCATCGCTGTTGTATACCGGGCAAGTGAACGCGCAATGCGCACCGGGCACCCCGGAACAGGATGCTCAAATACGCTTCGCAAATGAGCAGGTAGACTGCGCGAACAACAAACTATATGTAGATGTGCAGCTGGCTAACCCCACTGCGGCTCCATATAGTGTGTCGTCGCTTAGTATGCGCTTTACGTTCAACAACAGTATGTTGGCTAATCCGGTGATATTCACCGAAACCTTTAGCGGAACGCACTCTTTGGCCCTGCAAAGTAGTGTTTGGTCCTACGGTTTGGTAGAGTTTTCCTCCGTTAACATATTACCTTCAAGTGGCTCATGGACAACCGTGGGTACTTTGGAGTTTGACGTGTTGAATTACAATGCTGGCGGTAACGTAAATTGTGTTGATCTTACTTGGAACGAGGCTACTGATTTTCCTCCAACTACGGGGCAACAGTTCGTTAGCTTTATCTGTCAGCCAAATTTGAACTATACTAGTTATGGTAGCAGCATTATCTGTATTGCTGATTCTTGTGCTTCTAGTCCTTTAGATATTCAAGTAACCCCTACTGATGTAGGTTGTGGTAGTTCAAATAATGGTGCTATTGATATTGCTGTTACAGGCGGTTCTACTCCATACACTTATGCATGGAGTAATAGTGCTACTACAGAAGACCTTTCAGGCTTAACTACTGGTACTTATTCAGTAACGGTAACTGATAATTCAGGTGCTACAGCTGCGGCTACTGGTATTGTTATCAGTTCATCAGCTAATTTGCAGTTAACTGCAACAGTAATGAATGCGGATTGCTTTAATAGTGGTGATGGTGAAATTGACCTTACTGCTGCAAGTGGTGTTACTCCATACACCTATGCATGGAGCAATGGCGAAATTACCGAAGATGTTAGTGGCTTATTAGCAGGTACGTATACAGTAACAGTAACTGACGCCAATGGATGTACAGGTACTGATGATTATACCATAACCGAGCCAGGTGAGTTCGTTTACAACGTAACTATAAAGAACGTGAGTTGTAATGGTGGTGCTGATGCAAGCTTAGATTTTACACCAGGTGGGGGAGTGCCTCCATATACCTATGAGTGGAAAGATCCGTTTACGGCAGCAGTTATCGCTAATACGCAAGACTTAACTGCTATTGGTGCAGGTATCTACCAGTTAGACCTTACTGATGGCAACGGCTGTTTAGGTCGTGTATTCTATTTAATAAGCGAGCCTAACGGTATTGAGATAGATGGTATCGCTACCAGTATTACTCAGGTACAATGTTTTGGTGATAGTTCAGGAGCTATTAACCTCACTGCACGTGGTGGTACAGGCGTGTTGAGCTATGTATGGAGCAATGGAGAAACTTCTCAAGACTTAGATAATGAACCTGCTGGGATGTACATTGTAACGGTTACTGACCTTAACATGTGTTCTCTAGTAGATACGTTCGAGATCACCCAGCCAGATGCAATTGAAGTTACTTTCACCCCTAATGGCGTACAAAATGTAAGTTGTAATGGCGGAAATGATGGAAGTATTGATATTAGTGTTTCTGGTGGTTCTAATCCATTCACTTATAACTGGAGCAATGGTGCTACCACCGAAGATATTACCGGATTAACAGCTGGTACTTATACTTTGGAAGTTGAAGACATCATAGGCTGTTTGAGTGGTGATGTTACTTTTACAATCACCGAACCAGCTGCATTGAGCATTAATCCTACCATAACAGATATTAGCTGTTCCGGTACTTTTGATGATGGTGCGGTTTCTACTGCTGTTGCAGGCGGTACTAGTCCTTATACCTATACTTGGAGCAATTCGGCAACCACATCGGGTATCAGCGGTCTTGCAATGGGTACTTATACCATAACTGTAACAGATGCTAACAACTGTACTACACAAGGTAGCTACATGTTTACCGACCCAACTTGTAACAACCCACCACTGGCGCGTAACGACATAAACAACACTTTACAGGGAACACCTGTAGGTGGAAACGTACTTACCAATGATCGTGACCCAGATGGAGATGATATAGTGGTAACTTCTATTCCTACTCCACTAACTGGACCAAGTAACGGTACCGTTAGTATTGGTAGTGATGGTACATACCTATACACACCTAATGGAAGCTTTATCGGTACGGATAACTTCACTTATGTGATATGTGATGATGGTACACCTAGCTTATGCGATACGGCTACGGTAACTATTGAGGTATACCCACGCGAAGATAATGACGATAACAACCCACCTGTAGCTAATGATGATGACTTCATTACCTACGAGGGGCAAAGCATTACCAGTACGGTAATTAGTAACGACTTCGACCCTGATACCTCTGACATTATCACGGTAACAGCTACTATCAGCGGACCAAGCAATGGTACATTGACCTTGAACCCTAATGGTTCATTTACTTATACGCCTAATGGTGGATTTACAGGAGATGATACTTTTGTTTATCAACTATGCGATAATGGCTCACCACAGTTATGTGATACTGCTACCGTAACTATTCACGTATTAGGTGATAGTGACCCTAACAACAACCCACCAGTTGCGGTTGATGATGCGGTTGCTACTTTATACAACACCCCAGTAGATGGAAATATTCTAACAAATGATTACGACCCAGATGGCGATAACATTTCTATTAATGTTGCGCCTTTAGGTGGTCCTACGAACGGTACGGTAAGTGTTAATCCTGATGGATCATTCACTTACATACCTAATAACAACTATGTTGGTCCAGATCAATTTACCTATGTGATTTGTGATGATGGCGTACCTAGTGCATGTGATACAGCTACGGCTTACATCACTGTACTTCCTTACGACCCTTGTGCAACAGCTGATATTACCGATCTACTTTGTAACGGTGATAATACAGGTGCAATTGATGTAACAGTTACTTGTGGTGTAGCACCATTTACATTTGCATGGAATACTGGAGCTACTTCAGAAGACTTGAACGGATTGGCCGCAGGTACTTATACAGTAACTGTAACAGGCGCATTCGGTAACACTACTGTGCTAGATGGTTTAGTAGTTGGAGAGCCTGACGCAGTTGTAGCAACAGTAACTACTACTAGCGATGCCACCTGTAATGGGTTGACCGATGGATCAATAGATGTTACAGTTAGCGGTGGAACACCTGCATATACTTATGCATGGAGCAATGGCGCGACTACAGAAGACTTAAGCGCAATTGTTGCTGGTACTTATAATGTAACGGTAACTGATGCTAACGGATGTACAGCAACTATTAACGGAATTACAATTGGTGAGCCAAGTGTATTAACAGCAGTAGTAACTACTACTAGCGATGCAACTTGTGATGGATTGACCGATGGTTCAATAGACATAACAGTTAGCGGCGGAACACCAGCATATACTTATGCATGGAGTACTGGTGCTACTACAGAAGACCTAAGCGCTGTAGGTGCTGGTACTTATAATGTAACGGTAACGGATGCTAACGGTTGTACAGCAACTATTAACGGAATTACAATTGGTGAGCCTAATGTATTAACAGCAGTAGTAACTACTGCCAGCGATGCTACATGTAATGGTTTAACCGACGGTTCTATTGATGTTACAATTAGTGGTGGGACACCTGCATACACCTATGCATGGAGCAACGGTGCAACTACAGAAGACTTAAGCGCGGTTGTTGCTGGTACATACGATGTAACCGTAACAGATGCTAACGGATGTACAGCAACTATCAATGGTATCACCGTTGGTCAGCCAGATGTATTGGCAGTAGCCGTTACTTCTACTACAGATGTACTTTGTAATAGCGAGACTGATGGAGCTATTGATATAACCGTATCAGGTGGAACACCAGCATATACATATGCATGGAGTAACGGTGCTGTAACGGAAGACCTTTCAGGTATTGTAGCTGGTACTTATGCAGTAACAGTAACAGACGCTAATGGATGTACTGGTACAGCTACTAACATAGCTATAAACGAGCCACCAGCATTCGTAACAGGAGCGACTGTGACTGATGCAAGTTGTAATGGCGGAGCGGATGGTGAAATAGACATCACCATTAGTGGTGGAACACCAGCTTATACTTTTGCTTGGAGCAATGCTGAAACTACAGAAGATATTACTGGCTTAATTGCTGGAACATACACAGTAACCATTACCGATGCGAACGGATGTAGTGAAACGGTAACGGAAACAGTAAGCGAAGCGAGTAGCTTAAGCGTTTCTGGAACGGAAACTAATATTGCTTGTTTTGGTGATTCAGTTGGTTCTATTGATGTAAGTGTAACTGGTGGAACACCTGCCTACACTTTTGCATGGAGCAATGGTGCAACTACAGAAGACTTGACTAACGTACCAACTGGTACTTATGGATTGACCGTAACTGATGTGAACAACTGTAATGATGTATCAAGCTATACTATCACCTCACCAGACAGTATTGAAGTTGCTTTACAAGAAGTAGTGGATGTAAGCTGTTTCGGAGCAGGTGATGGACAGATAACACTAGCAGTGACAGGTGGTGTTTCTCCTTATACTTATGATTGGAGTTCTGGCGTAGCTGGAATTACACAAGGTAACTTGAACAGTGGGGTATTCGTTATTACAGTAACAGATGCAAACGGTTGTACCGCAGTATCTAATAGCGTTATTATTAACGAGCCCGATTCATTGATCTTAACAGGAGTAGTTACCGATGCTGGATGTAACGGCGATACCACAGGGTCAATAGATGTAACCGTAGGCGGTGGAATACCTAACTACTTCTACAACTGGAGCAATGGTTCTTCCGACCAAGATATTTCAGGCTTAACTGCTGGATCATATACGGTGACAATGACTGATGCCAATAGCTGTACTAAAACAGAAGTATTCGTAGTTGGTGAGCCAGACGCTATTGTTATTAGTATTGATTCAATTACTCATGCTGCATGTAATGGTGCTACCAATGGCGGTATTGATATTAGTGTAGCTGGTGGAACGCCAGGGTACACGTTCGCATGGAGTACAGGAGCAACTACGGAAGATATTTCAGGAATAGCTGCGGGTACTTATGATGTGACTGTAACTGATGCAAACGGTTGTACGGGTGTATTGAATGCAATAACTGTTGCAGAAGCTGATATGCTAATGGCAACCATAAATACCGTAACCGATGCAAGTTGTAATGGTGGAACGGATGGTGCTATAGATATTGATGTAACAGGTGGAACACCAGCATATACTTATGCATGGAATACTGCTGATGTTACGCAAGACATAGCTGGCGTAGCCGCAGGAACTTACACGGTAACGGTAACGGATGTTAACGGATGTTCTACTACGCTTACTGCAACTGTTGGGCAAACGGATGCTATAGTTGTAACGGTAGACAGCGTAACAGATGCTGCATGCTTTGGACAAGCTTCTGGAGCTATCGATATCAGTGTAACAGGTGGAACACCTAACTATACTTATAACTGGGATAGTGGAAACACTACCCAAGACCTATCTGGTGTAGCTGCGGGTACTTATAATGTTACCGTAACCGATGCTAATGGTTGTACAGGTGTAGCTAATGGAGTTACCGTAGGTCAAGCAAACCCAATTGCAGTAACTGTTGACAGTACTTCAAATGCAAGTTGCAACCTAGCCGATGATGGTTCAATTAGTATCAGCGTAACGGGTGGAACACCTGGTTATACTTATGCTTGGAGCAACTTCGGAACTACGCAAGACATCACTGGTATTCCTGCAGGAACATATGCAGTAACGGTAACCGATGTTAACGGATGTACAGGAACGGCATCAGGTATTAATATTACCGAGCCGAATCCATTGGATGCCATGATGACAGGAATGACCCGTCCGGGATGTTTCGGTGATACTACTGGTTCATTGGATATAACAGTAACTGGTGGAACGCCTGCATACTCTTACCTATGGAGTAACGGTGCAACTACCGAAGACTTGACCAACATTGCAGCAGGTGCATATGATGTAACGGTAACTGATGCTAATGGATGTACTGATGTGTTAGCAGGAATTACACTAGGTCAGCCTACTCAATTAGCGGCCACAGTTTCTATAACAGATGCTACATGTAACGGAGCAGCTGATGGAGCGGTAGACTTAACAGTAACAGGTGGAACAACAGGGTATACATTTGCTTGGGGCAATGGTGCAACTACTGAAGACCTTAGCAACTTGAACCCTGGTACTTATGCAGTAACAGTAACCGATGCTAACGGTTGTACTACTGCCGCTTCAGGCACAGTTGGTGAGCCTAACGGAATTGAGATAGACTTTGATATTACCAATGCAGTTTGTGAAGACGATGCCAACGGTGGGGTAGATGCTACCATTACAGGAGGAACAGCACCATATACTTATACTTGGAGCGATGGTTCTTCAGCACAGAATTTAAGCAATGCTACTGCAGGCTTATATAGCTTGATGGTAACTGATGCTAACGGTTGTGTGGCAATGGCTACAGCTACTATAGGTACTGATGTTATTTTAGAGATAAACACAGGTGTTGTTAATGCTACTTGTGGTGATGCAAACGGATCTATCAGCTTGAACGTAAGTGGTGGAAACGGTACTTACAACTATACTTGGTCTGGTGGATTATCAGGAGCTTCGCCTACTGGCTTGGCGGCGGGTACTTACACCGTAACGGTAGAAGATGTATTAACTGGTTGTACCAAAACAATTAATGTACCAGTATCTAACATCAGCGACATTACCATAACAGGTACGGTAACTGATGCTACATGTGGTTCTCCAAATGCAGGTGCAATTGACATTACTGTAACAGGTGGTTCGGGTATGATAACTTATGCTTGGAGCAACAGTGCTGCAACGGAAGACATCAGCGGTCTAGCTGCTGGTACTTACGATGTAACGGTAACTGATGCTACTGGTTGTGCTGAAGTAGCAACCTTCACTATAGCTTCGCAAAGCGATGTTACCTTGAACTTAACCGCTCAGCCAAGTGCTTGTGGTCAGTCTACAGGTATTGCAACGGCGGGTGTTATAAGTGGTACAGCTCCTTATAGTTACCACTGGAATACAGATGACACTACACAGCAGATAATTGGATTAGATCCGGGAGTATACATGGTTACGGTAACCGATGCTAATGGCTGTACAGCTATGGCTATGGCAACAGTATCTAGCGTTAGCGGACCAACGGTAAGCTTATTCCCTAGCGACCTTACTTGTGCATCTTCAGCTGATGGAGAAATTACAAGTGCAGTGAGCGGTTCTGGTCCTTACATCTTCTTATGGAGTAATGGCGATACTACTGCTGGATTGAGCAACCTAGTTGCTGGTACTTACGGTGTTACCGTAACAGATATTAATGGTTGCCAAGGTACTGCAGTAACAACAATTGATAGAGTTGATGCTATCCAAGTAGTTGCTGATAAAGTAGATGTAGCTTGTAACGGGTCGAATAGCGGAAGCATCGATTTGACTACTACTGGTGGAACACCAGGATACACTTATGCTTGGAGCAACAGTGCTTCTACAGAAGACTTGAACAACCTAGTTGCTGGTACTTTCGATGTGGTAGTTACCGATGCTAATGGTTGTGCTGCTAGCTTAAGCATTAACATTGGTGAGCCAAATGCATTGGATGCAACTATAGTTGCCACAACTGATGTAAGTTGTAGTGGTGCTAATAACGGCGCAATTGATGCTGAAGTTACTGGTGGAACAATGCCATATACCTATAGCTGGAATACGGGTGATACTACGCAAGACCTTAACGGTATTGCGGGTGGTACTTACACCTTAATAACTACTGATGCTAATGGATGTGCTGATACGGTAACAGCTACTGTAAATGATGCTCAGCTATTAAGTATTAATGTAACGGCTATTACACAGATCTCTTGCTTTGGTGAGTGCGATGGTGCAATTGACGTGAGCGTGAACGGCGGAACTGCGCCATTCACTTATGCTTGGAGCAACGGTGCTGTAACAGAGGATGTTGATAGCCTTTGTGATGGTGCTTACACAGTAACAGTAACAGATGCTAATGGATGTAGCAATACATCTTCAGCCATCAGTATTGATGAGCCTGCTGAAATAGTAGCAGTGCCTGATGTAACTAATGTGACTTGTCCAGGAGATTCTGATGGAAGCATCGATGTATCGTTGGGTGGTGGTATTGCACCATTCACATTCGACTGGAACAACGGACAAACTGGTTTACCATTAACAGGATTGCCAGCAGGTATTTATACCGCTACTATTACTGATGCTAATGGATGTACTACTACCGTTACGGGAAATGTACCAGGTGTAGAAGACTTCGGTTTCAGTAACAGCACAGTAACTGATGCTACGTGCGATACCTTGAGCGATGGTGCTATTAATGCTATAGTATCTGGTGGTACTGGTCCATTCCAATTCACTTGGGTGAAGGATGGTAGTGCATTACCAAACAACTTAGGTAGCTTTATTGATGGCTTGGGAATTGGTACTTATAACTTGACCGTTACTGACGCGAATGGTTGTGAAGGCGATACTAGCTTCTTAGTTGGTGGTCCACAGTGTAACCAACCATTGGAGTGTGTTCCTGATACAGCGCGTACATTCCAAGTAACTCCAGTAGACATCGAAGTATTGGTTAACGATACCGATCCTGATGGTGACATTATCTTCATCACAGGTATCACTACTGATCCTACTAATGGAGTTGCTGATATCAATAGCGATGGTACTATCACTTACATCCCTAACGAAGACTTCGTGGGAGTGGATAGTTTCTACTACAGCGTAAGCGATGGTTCTGATGAGTGTGTTGCGTTGGTAATAGTTTATGTATTGCCTGATGAGCCGAACATCTTCATCCCTAATGGATTCTCTCCTAATGGTGATGGAGTGAACGATGAGTTCGAGATCACGGATATCGAAAGTTACCCGCAAAACGACTTGATCATCTTTAACCGTTGGGGTAACAAAATTTGGGAAGCTAAAGGCTACTTGAACGAGTGGAGAGGTACCAATATGGATAACGAAGACTTACCAGATGGTACGTACTACTACATCTTGAACTTGGGCGATGAGAACAAGACCCAATACGCAGGATTTGTAGTGATACACCGTGCACAATAAGAATTACAGCAGACAGAATTAACCGAATAGAACGAAGGATATGAAGAATTTGATCATAATAACAATACTGGCACTTGTGGCCGCTATTCTGCCAAAGGAGGCAGCGGCGCAGCAAGATCCGCAATACAGTATGTACATGTTCAATGGCCAAGTGATAAACCCTGCCTATGCAGGTAGTCGCGATGCCTTGAGCGTAACAGCACTGTACCGTCATCAATGGACGGGTTTGCCTGGCGCGCCCAAGACTTTTACATTGTCGGCCAATGGTGCTTTGCTGAATGATAAGATCGGTTTAGGTGGTTACATCGCTAGCGATAACCTTGGTGTGACCAACATCATCACCATGGCTTTCGATTACAACTATCGTATAAAGATCAAAAAAGGTACACTATCATTGGGTATGCGGGCCCAGTTTAACCAGTTTCAGGCTAGGTTTTCTGAGCTAAGTACACAAGATGGTGGCGACGGTTCTTTTGCACAGAATTCTGATAACATATTTTCTCCCAATTTCGGTTTTGGGGCCCACTATCAGAACGAGTTCATGTATGCAGGGTTTTCGGTTCCCCATTTATTGAACACCAGTTTGAACGAAAAATGGCAAGTAGAAGGTACTGATGCTGTTGCTCGTCAATACAAGCACTACTTTGTTACTGCTGGGTTTATCGTGCCTTTAAGCGAGAACATAAAGCTGAAGCCTTCTGCATTAGTTAAAGTGGTACAGAATGCGCCAGTAGGGGTAGATGTGAACTTGAGCGTATTGATAAAAGAGCAATTTTGGGTAGGTGCTAGTTACCGTGTAAACTACGGTGTAGTAGGTATGGTAGAGTACTTGTTTGCCAAGCGTTTCCGTTTAGGTTATGCTTACGACTGGTCGCATACGGAGTTGAACCAAGTAACAAGTGGTTCACACGAATTAATGTTAGGTTACGAATTTAGAAAAGGAGACAGTTATTTGACACCGCGTCGTATGTCATACTTCTAAAGAGATATTTCTTCGGATAATTTTAGCCCCTACAACTTGTAGGGGCTTTTTCGTTTATGAACTATCTGCAAAATCACAAAAAATCAATCTACTACAGACCGTCAACTATTCACTAATCAGTATATTCACAGTATGCCCATAGCACCCAGCGAACTGATATTGAATCCTGATGGTAGCATATACCACCTTAACCTAAAGCCAGAACATTTAGGCGAAATAATTTTTACTGTAGGCGACCCCGATAGGGTAGAGAAGGTATCGAAGTACTTTGATACTATAGAATACAAAGGTCAAAAGCGCGAGCTAAAAACGCATATGGGTACGCTGAACGGTAAGCGCATCACCGTATTAAGTACAGGCATGGGCACCGGCAATATTGATATAGTTTGGAATGAACTAGACGCCCTAGTGAACATTGACCTGAACACCAGAGCGATAAAAGAAGAACTGACTTCGCTAACTATTATCCGCTTAGGAACTAGTGGTGCGCTGCAAGCAGATGTACCCTTAGACAGTATTCTAGTTTCAGAAACGGGAACGGGTTTAGATAACCTGCTTTATTATTATGAAAGTGACCGTACAGAGCTTTACGCTGGTTTTACTAATAGGCTTTCAGCTCACTTAGGTTTGGTGGGCGTTACCCCTTATTCCTTTGCTGCCGATAAAGAATTGGTAGAGCAATTTGCTAAACACTTTATGGTAGGTAATACCCTAACCTGCCCAGGCTTCTATGGCCCGCAAGGCCGACAACTCCGCTTGAAAGCCCAGCCTAGTGGTTTACCAGATAAACTACAAGCATTTAATGATGGCAATTTCCGCTTCCATAACTTTGAAATGGAAACTAGTGGTATGTATGGCTTAGGCTATTTACTAGGCCATAAATGCCTAAGTATAAATGCCATTATAGCCAACCGTGCCAGCCAGCAATTCAGCAGTAAGCCCAAGGAAACTGTAGATAGAATGATAAGAGAGGTGCTGGCAGTGGCAGTGGGGTAGTAGCTCTTTAAAAATTTTCCTTGGCCAATTCTAATTTCATGCGCCTAGCCATGTATTATTTAGAAAGTAGCTCAGTTGTAAAGGTCACTATGAATCGCTACCTCTACTTTTATCTTTCTTTTTTGCAGCTTTTTCGGCTCTCTTTTCCTTTAAGGTTTTGGTGGCTTCTTTTTTGCCACTCTTTGGCTTTATATCTTTCCCTTTGCCCATAATGTTGTGTTATTTGATTTGAAATATACGCCTATTTCTTTCAAGGCGGTTTTCTATTCCTTACTAGGTCTACTTTTTATTTACTCCTTTTCTACGGTATCATTCACTAATTCTTCTACCCGTTCAATCTTATCTAATTTTGAAAGGGTTAATCTAACAACACTATCTTCTCGTGCAACCAGGTCATGCGGTATGTTTCCTTCCAAAGCTATAATGCCACCTGCATCTAACAAATGAGTTTCATTTTCTACACCGAAATCTATCTGTCCTGATAGTACGTGAACGATTATCGGGAAGGCTGTTTTATGCTCCTTCATAAGTTGTCCCTTCTTAAAAACGATCCTGATCTCTTTGGAAAAGGTAGACTCTAGAAGAGTTGTTATTAGGACATGTTTATCTCCGAATTCAAGGTCTGCATTGAAGGATGTTATGTTCATTATATTCTAATTATGAGTATAAGTTAGGAAAAAGATCACTTCCCTTTAACTACATCATAAAAGGCGTGGTCTGCCTTCTTTTCAATAGCCCATATTACATCACCGTAGTCAAAATGCCAATACTCCTTTACATCTACCACAAAATCCTCTCCTTCAAACAGATCGATAAGTAATTTTCTGTTTTGCTTGGCGAGGGGAGATATGTCAGGATGATAGGGGTAGCATTGTTTGTTCAGATCTATCTTAAGCCCATCATTCGTACCAAAATCCATAACAACATCATTAGCTCGGTCAAATATCAAAGCATCTACGGCCCCACCAGTTGTATGCATCGACTTGGTTGGAGGCGCAATGAAGTAAGAAACCATCTCGTTAATCTCCTCCGCTGAAAGTTCAGGATGCAGTTTCCGCAGAGCGGTTACATTGTTATCCCATAGAATGCGCTGATGCTTGAATGATCGCCAAGCTGACCGAATGATCAACACTTTGTCCTGCTCTTCTAAAGTTGTGCTTATCCGCTCTATTTTTTCAACAATGGGCTGCCTTACCATGTACTTGTGGTCCTTCATTATTGAAGGTTCAAATATCAAATTCACCCCAATTTCTAATAGACTAACTAAGGGAGCATTGTTTTCTATGATAGGAAT
>CAYGTK010000088.1:11083-15852 GCA_964352775.1 uncultured Chitinophagaceae bacterium | reverse complement strand
GTAGAACACCTTCATAGGTGCCTTTTTGGCTTCCTCCAGGTCATCGAACCAATGCTCGCCGAATCGTTTATTATCTAGTAAGATCTCGGTTTGAGCAAATGTGCTGCCAGCGCACAGCAGGCTGATAAGTAGTATAGTAAAGGTTCTCATGCTAATTCGTTTAACCTAAGATAGCAATTTTAGTGCCGATTCTTTATCGCGGTACAACTGCTCGGTCATAGCTTCTAGCGATTCAAATTTCTCATCGCCACGAATGGTTGCCACAAATTCTAGCGTAGCTTCTTCCCCATAAATATCTTGATCGAAATCAAAGATGTTCACCTCAATGGTTCGCTTAGTACCATCCACTGTTGGGCTAGTGCCAATGTAAAGCATGCCCTTGTAGCGGACGCCCTTCACAATAGTATATACAGCATATATGCCTTCAGCTGGAACTAGCTTGTAGCTACCCTCTATTTCCAAATTCGCCGTTGGGAAACCTATAGTATGTCCTATCTTTTTGCCACTTACTACTGTTCCCGTTAGGGTGAAAATGTGCCCCATCAGGTCGTTGGCTAATTCTATGTCGCCCTCCAATAATGCGTTGCGCACTTTGGTTGAACTAACGGTAATATCTTCTACCTGCTGCTGGCCTATTTCTTCTACTTGAAATCCTAGCTCGTTGCCCATGGATTTTAATAGGTCGATGTCGCCCGTTCGGCCTTTACCAAATCGGTGGTCGTAGCCTATTACTATGGTATGTGGTTTAAATTTCCCCCAAAGGAAATCTTTCACGTATTCCTCAGCAGTCTGTTGCGAGAATTCTTTAGAGAACGGTACAACGGCTACATGGTCTACATCGTAGCTTTTCAGTAGTTCTATTTTCTCTTCTAAAGTTGTTATTAATCGTAGTGAAGCAGGGTCGTGGTTCAATACAATACGAGGGTGGGGGTGGAAGGTGATGATCACGCTTTCGCCCTCCTTATCTTGTGCAATTTGGTTAATGCGCGATACCAATTGCTGATGACCTTGGTGTACCCCGTCGAAGGTGCCAATGGTAATTACGGCGTTGGTAAATGGGGGAAGACTATTGAGACTTCGGTGCACTTGCATCGGGCAAAAATAAGGCTTTGTTGTCATTCACATAGGCTATGAATTCATCCAGATTCCAAGCATCTTTTAAGTGCTTATCGCCAATGGCAGTTCGCTGCAGATCGTGTAGGTGTCCACCGCTATTCAAGGCCTTTCCAAGGTCGAATGCTAGCGAGCGGATATAGGTGCCTTTGCTACAGGTAACTTTGAATTTCACATAGGGCAATGCTACTTCGGTTATCTCGAATTCGCTGATGCGCACTTGGCGCGGTTCTACCTTTACCGTCTTTCCCTTACGGGCGAGGTTGTATAGTTTCTGGCCATCTTTCTTAATTGCGGAAAACATTGGCGGCATTTGCTCTATATCGCCCATAAACTGTTTGATGGTTTCTTGTATCAGTTCTTCGGTGATATGTGTCGTTTCAAACTCTTGGTCAATCTCCGTTTCTCTATCGTACGATGGTCGGGTAGCACCTATGTAGAAAGTGCCCTCGTAAGTTTTATCCAGACCTTGAAATTCATTCAATTTCTTGGTGAATTTGCCTGTACACAATATCAGTAATCCAGTAGCTAATGGATCGAGCGTACCCGCATGACCTACTTTTGCTTTGCCGATGTTGTAGCGCACTTTGTTAACTACGTCGAAGCTGGTCCAAGTAAGCGGTTTGTCAATTAGTAGGACAGCACCCTCTTTGAAATTAAATGGGAAATTAGGATCTACGCTCATATTGAAGTAATGATTATGGCCAATATACCCACTACAAAGCAGTAGTAACTGAAGTATTTAAGCTGTGCTTTTTTCACCAAGGCTATCATCCACTTACAAGCGAAAAGCCCAGTAACGAATGCGGCAGTAAAGCCCGCTGCTAGCATTATGAAATTGCTATCGGTAACGGTAAGGCTATCGTCTAAAAGGTCTTTGGCTATCTTCCCCATAATGAGTGGAACTACCATTAAGAAGGAAAATCGAGCAGCCTTTTCCCTGTCAATTCCCAAGAGAACTGAAGTAGAAATAGTAGCCCCCGAGCGGCTGATACCAGGCAATATAGCTATGGCCTGCGAAATACCTATCAGCACCGAATGGCCAAATCCTACCTGCTTATCGGTAGCCTTGGCCTTATCCGCTAGGAACAATAGTAACCCAGTTAATAGGAGCATAAAGCCAACTAGAATGATCTGCCCGCTAAAAAGATCGTCAATAAAGTCTTCAAAAAAGATACCCACCAAAGCGGCTGGTATCATCGATAGAATGATCTTTACCGAGAACTGCCAGCTCTCGTTCCAAGCTGGTTGCAGTAAGCCTTTCAGTATCTCTAAAATGTCTTTTCGAAAAATGACAATGGTACTTAAAGCTGTAGCTGCATGTACCACAATGGTGAACAGTAAACTTTCTTCAGGTAAGCTAGTATCTCCTAACAGTGCCTTACCGATCTCCAAATGACCGCTGCTACTTACTGGTAAAAATTCAGTTAATCCCTGTACTATGCCCAGGATTATGGCTTCCAGAATGGACATGAAAAATGCTTAGTCGTTCTTCAACATAATGGCAGGAATCTGCAAACCTAAGCCAACTAGAATAAGAATAGGAGAGATGGTGATGCGCGTAGTGCTATAGATCTCACTTTCGTCAAACACGCTTTTATCTACTGGCTCACCACCCATCATTAGCAAGTAACCTGCAATGATCAATAGAATACCCACACCCATGATGATGTAGTTTTTTTTGCCGAAGGCGAATTCTGCTTGTTTACTTTCTTCTGCCATGTTCTTATCGTTTAATAAAGGTCGTCGAGTTTCATACGCAAATATTTACGCACGCCCAACCAAGTGCTGGTGAAAGAGATGAGCATACCTAATGCTAACACTCCCACGAACACCGCTACAAAGCTAGGGAAATGTTCTGGTTTTACCATGTCAGGCTCATTCAGTTGAACGTAGTATAGCAAGCCCACCAAAGCGATAACCGCAACCAAACCACTAATGGTCCCATTGAACAGTCCGCGACCAACGAATGGCTTGACGATGAACCATCGCGTAGCCCCCACTAATTGCATACTTCTAATAAGGAATCTGCTGCTGAACATTGCTAGCCGCAGGGTATTGTCTATTAAAGCTATGGCGGCTATCAAAAAGATGATGCTGATGCCTAGTAATATATAGGTTGACCGCGCCACGAAGCCATTTAGGAAACCCGCTACCTCGTCGGGGTAGTACACCGCTTCTACCTCGGTGAAGCTTTCTAACTGGTTCTTTATTTGTAGCAAGCTGTCGGGGTTTGCATAGATCGCCTTTACATTCATGTTAACCGACGCGTATAGAGGGTTGTAGCCTAGTATGGCTATATCCTCACCGAAGTCCTCTTCCATTATTTTGGCGGCTTCGTCTTTGCTTATGTAGTCGGCATTTAGCAAGTAGGGCTGCATTTGCAGTTTGCTCTGTAGCTGACTTACATCGGCATCGGTCACTTGTTCTTTTAGGCGCAGTTCCACCAGAATTTCTTCTTTGTAGTTATTGGTTATGGTTTGCGATACTACCAAGGTTACCCCCACCAAGCCCAGCAAAAAGAGCACAAGTGTCATACTTACTACTACGTAGATGTACGACGGGCTTTTTCGTTTGCCAGGGTTCTTGCCGATCTGTTGGGCCATAGCTTTTGCTTATAGAACGAAAATAGGGCATTGCTTCGCATTTGTTACCCCGAATTAACGGCAGCCCGCTGTGGATAAGTGTTAGCCCCTAGTTAAGTATTGTTAAATATAATTATGGGAGCAATACGGCACAAATGGTACCGCTGCGGTGCACTCCCAAAAATGACCTCAGTGATAGCAAGGGCTACAGCTCGTATTTTGGCGGGTTAGAGGAGTTTCAGGAGCTAGTGATAGCAAGCTATACAGCCATTTGTCAGATATCTAATTATGTAAGTCGTTCACTACCAAGCCTATTTCTAGATATCTAAAAGGCAAAATGGGATGAAATGGGCGTAAATGGCTATTGACTACTGATCAATAACCTACGGTCGACTGTCCATAGTTTTGCATTGCCCAAATTTAATGAATCTGTGGTGTGCACTCATATTGGACTTCATGATCTGAGTGCCTCACTATTATGAAGCTTGCCATCCTGAGCATGAAGCGCAGCGGAATAGTCGAAGGGGTGCGTGGGTACTGCATTTGTTGCTTGGTCCACCTGCCCTTCCAGTGTTCATCAGGCTGTTGCCTGCCATGCTCAGGGTGATAATGCATTCGTCATCTTTTCTTAAGATTATAGGAATGGTAGGTTATGGTTATTCGTCTGAACTAGTGCTGCTTTGCTCCTTATTCCAGTTTTTGGATAATCTGGGAAGTTTATCCCAATCTCCTGAGATCAAGGCTTCTTTTTTCTTTCTGTTCCAGCCTTTGACCTGTTTCTCGAAAATCAATGCTTCAGTAGCATCTTTAAAACCTTGATGAAACACTAATTCTATTGGTCTCCTGAGAAAGGTATAAGAGTCATGGTCTATGCCCTGTTGATGTTCGTGAAGTCGACGCTCTAGTTCATTAGTTGACCCAGTGTAGTAGCTCCCATCAGCACATCGGAGTATGTAAACGTACATGTAATACATACTCTAATATAAGTATCAAAAAAGAAGTCTTGCCATCCTGAGCATGAAGCGCAGCGGAATAGTCGAAGGGGTGCATGGCCATAATGGGTACTGCATT
>CAYGTK010000088.1:0-10983 GCA_964352775.1 uncultured Chitinophagaceae bacterium | reverse complement strand
CGCCCTTCGACTGTTCATCAGGCTGTTGCCTGACTCACGCTCAGGATGGCAATGCTTTTTTAAAGTTTTATGAGCTATTATAGGTCTTGCCATCCTGACCATGAAGCGCAGCGGAATAGTCGAAGGGGTGCATGGCCATAATGGGTACTGCATTGGTGCTCGGCCCAGCCGCCCTTCGACTGTTCATCAGGCTGTTGCCTGACTCACGCTCAGGATGGCAATGCGCTAATATTAGGGAACTGTAGCTAAAACCGTCTACTTCACATCTTTTACCCACTCTTCTTCTTCAAGGCCATATACTTGGGCTAAAAAGCGTTGCTCATTGGCTAGTATTTCTTTGGCTACGGTTTGCTTTAGGTCGTCATCCCATTGGTGGAATAGGTCGTGACCTGCTTGTAGTATGTCTATGCCTAGCTTTATACCCGCTATCTCATCTGGGGGATAGGTTCTAGGGCGTTTCTTCATGCGCTTTATCACGCTGTGTAGTATTTTGATGGTCTTTTCCAGCAGTACCGTATCGGTCATCGTCTGAAAGAGTTGGTACACATCTCTAATAAATTTATCCATCTGCTTCTGCGGTATGGCAGCTAGGCACAGCATAAATTCATCTTGACTGATGGGTATGCTCAAGTTCTCGTCTTGTGCTCCTTTCAGTAGGTAGCCTTCTAATCGCTGGGCGGCCAAAAAGCTCTCTAACGAAATGATGCCCGCCTTAACGGCCCTAGGTAAATGCCTACCGAACACAAAAATGGCAGATGCCATATTGCCTATTAAGCCGAACACTTTGCTGGGTTGGTTTACATAGCCAGATAGTGTAGCAAAGGCAGCCTCTAGCTCGTGCCGCTGTTTTGCTTCGGGGTAAACCGAGTGTAGAAAGAAATAGCGCAGGCCTTCTACCACGTCGGGGGTAATGCTGTCAGGCACCTCTACTTCTAAGGCTTGTAAGGTATCGTATTGGTAGCGCTCGTTTATCAACTCCCGATACTTATCTATCAGGTGGTCTATCAGTTCTTTATCTGCTGCGCTGAATTCTTGCACGTTGGCATTTTGTATTAGGTGATGATAAGGCCATCATTATAGCCTCGCAAAAAGTCGGCAATGCTCATGCGGCGTTTACCTTCTAGTTGCACTTCTTCCACTTTCATAAAGCCATCTGCGCCAGCAATGTTCAAATAGCTCTCCATATCGGTTTTTATACCGCCCGCTTGGTGGTCATGATGTTCCACCTCAGGTGTTGCCTTATATATCTTAAAGGTTTTGCCTTGCAGTATGGTCCAAGCAGCAGGGTAAGGGCTAAGTCCACGGATAAAGTCGTGTAACTCACTCACGGGGCGCTTCCAATCTATCCTACAATCGTCGCGGAATATTTTGGGTGCTTTGGGTTGCTCGCTTTCCAGGTCTTGTGGTATTGGTGTCAAGTTGTTTTGCTCAATACCTTGTACAGTTTTTAATACCAGATCAGCCCCAAGGTGCATCAATTTATCGTGCAATCCTCCAGCACTTTCGTTGGGTGCTATAGCTACTTTATCGGTTAATAGTAAGTCGCCCGTGTCTATTTCATGTTGAAGGAAAAAGGTAGTAGCTCCGGTCTCTTTTTCACCATTGATAATGGCCCAATTTATAGGTGCAGCTCCGCGATACTTTGGTAACAGGGAAGCATGTAAGTTAAATGTCCCGATAGGCGGCATATCCCATACTACTACAGGCAGCATACGAAAAGCCACTACTATTTGCAGATCGGCCTTTAAGTTTCGTAGCTCTTCCAAAAACTCAGGGTTCTTTAGCTTGGGTGGCTGCATCAAGTACAGGCCATGCTCTTCAGCATATACCTTTACGGGGCTGGGTTTTAACTTCTTACCCCGGCCCGCAGGCTTATCGGGTACGGTGATAACGCCCACCACATTGTAGCCATTCTTCACTAATACATCTAAACAAGGCACAGCAAAATCAGGCGTGCCCATAAAAACAATACGCATCGCTACTTATTCAGGTATTCGTTATGGTCAATATCGGGATAGATCAGATAGGGCTTTCGTTTGTATATGAAACGTTCTAGGTCGCTGGCCCAACTTTGGCGTATCTCATCTTCGGTTTTCCCCTCTTGTATCATGGTTCGTAAGCTAGCTCCACCCGCCAGTTTATCGAAGAAGTTAGTAAAGAACTCTTCTTTATTGGGGTAGTTATTATAAAAATGGAGCAATGGAGTTAGATCAATAGCACGACGTTGGTCAAAAAAGTTATCAGAAAGATCGTTAAGTAGTAAGCCGTAACACTTTTCCCCTTCCAGTTTTGGTGAGCTTGCTCCAGGCCCACTTGTTGGGGTAAAGCTGTAGTCTTTGATCTTATCTTTAAATGCTGGGTGACCTATCTGCTGAAATGGGTACTCGGTACCTCTTCCTACACTAATAACTGTACCCTCAAATAAACACAGTGATGGATATAGTGCTACTGCTCGCCAATTAGGTAAGTTAGGTGATGGTGCTACTGGTAATCTGTAAGTTAAGTTGCGGAAGTAGTTATTTACTTTAATTACTGTTAGTTCGCAGGTAATGCCTCCTTTTAGCCAACCTTCTCCATTTACCATTTGAGCATATTCGCCTACTGTCATTCCATGAACTATCGGAACAGGGTGCATACCCACAAAGGTTTTGTACTTGGGGAATTCCAACGTAGGTCCATCTACATAAAAGCCATTCGGGTTGGGTCTATCAAGTACGATAAAAGAAATGCCCGCCTCGGCACAAGCCTCCATTGCTAAACTCATGGTACTGATATAGGTATAGAAGCGAGCCCCAACATCTTGAATATCAAAAATGAGGACATCAATACCTTCTAACTGCGCCTGGCTTGGTTTCTTATTGCTACCATAAAGCGAAATAATGGGAAGGCCTGTGGCAATATCTACACTATCGTTCACTACCGCTCCCGCATCTGCTTTTCCACGGAAGCCATGTTCGGGGGAGAATATTTTAACAACATCCACTTCTAGTGCCAATAGGCTATCCACCAAATGCTTATCGCGAATGATCGGTAAGCCAATGAGGGAGGTTTGGTTGACTATCAGCCCAACCTTTTTACCCTTTAACAGCGGTAAATAACTGGCCGTTTGGTTGGCGCCAACCATAACTGCTTTAGCCGATGTGGTGTGCGATGCACTACCTACTATTAGGGTCATCCACACGATGACCCACAAGAAATGCTTAGTAAAGACGGTATTATCCATAAATTGCATGCTTATTACTACGAAATTAGCCATTTGAATGAAGAGGCAGCAAAAAGGATACCAACAGTGCAGCTAGAGTGGTTTATTACCCGGCGCATCGCATTTAGCGCTAAAAAGAGCTTCTCCAGGTTCATTATCGGCATCACTTTGGTGGCGGTGGCCTTGAGTATAGCTACTATGATAGTTTCCACGGCCGTTACCCTTGGTTTCATGAACGATGTAAAGGCCAAGGTATATGGCTTTTGGGGGCATATTCACATCACCTCTTACGGTTTTGGGAATAGCTTTGATGAACGCCCGATAAGTTCCCAGCAAGAGTTTTTAGATAGCCTGCGCCGAGTGCCAGGAGTAGAACACATACACACCTTTGCCAACAAGGCGGGCATTATGCGTACCGAAGACCAGATAGAAGGTATTGTATTAAAAGGTGTGGGAGAGGACTTCGACTGGACCTTCTTCAACAGTATGTTGGTAGATGGCGATACCTTAGTCCGTGGGCCAAAAGCCAGTAAAAGCATTCTCATCTCTAAAACCACAGCCGATAGGTTAGACCTGAAAGTAGGCGATAAGGTGACCATGAACTTTATGGAGCGCACCCCACGTGTGAGGCGGATGGATATTGTGGGTATTTACAATACTGGTATGGTGGAGTACGACAAGTTCTTTGCCCTAGTAGATATGCGCCAGATAGTGCAACTCAACCGATGGGAAGATGACTTGATAGGTGGCTTTGAAGTCTTTTTAAGAGATGACAAGGAACTGGTAGAATACGCCAACTTTATTGATGCCCAGATAATTCCTTCGGATATGGTGGCCTATACTGTTCAGGAAAAATACCCCAACCTATTCGATTGGTTGAGTTTGATAAGTGTGAATGGTTTTGTGGTCATCATCCTTACTGTGGTAGTGGCCGTTATCAATATGATCACCTGCCTGCTCATCCTCATTTTAGAGCGGACGAATATGATCGGGATACTGAAAGCCCTTGGCGCACGATCGGCAAGTATTCAGCGGATATTCTTATATAATGGTATCTACATTTTTGGTGTGGGGGGGCTGCTGGGCAATGTCATTGGTTTGGGCATCTGCTTCTTGCAAGACCATTTCCAGTTCATCACCCTTCCTGAAGAGTCGTACTTGTTAGCGGTAGCCCCTATATATATCGATTGGTGGGCGGTACTGGGCATAAACGTACTTGCACTAACGGTGAGTGCCATAGTGTTGCTAATACCAACTAGGTTAGTAGCTAGGATAAGCCCTGTGAAGGCTATTCGGTTTGATTAGGCGGATATTAATAGGTTATCTGCTTTTGACATTAGGCGTTGTGGGTTGATGTTTGGCTTGTGTTATATAAAATTATTTATCATATAATTTATGTGCAATGTAGCGCTACTGCAAATACATCATTAATGGAGACGTATTGTAGATTGGTGAAGTTATTTGGTTGTTTATCTCTAATTGTAAAAAACTCATCAGACCCTTTGTATGAAACCTTAATAAATCCAATTCTAAAAAGAACTTCTAGCAGTTTGTCTAAAGAATTAAGGTATGATAGTATCCATTTATCTGCTATGTGTATTTCTGCGAATTCCAAAGCTGATATTTCCAGTTTATCGATAAAAGCACCATAATTATAAATTTTCACATTTCCATCAAATTTCTCCAAGAAGTCTTTTATTTTCGAGAATTCATGACTATACTCTTTTGTAAAATCTTGATACCTTGATCTCGAATAATCATACAAAGAAGAGTCAATTAGAGACTTAGTAATCCTAGTGTCAGTTACATCTGATGCTGATAGGTTTCGATAACCTATATGCTTGTGAACTGCATATTCCTCAAGTAAAAGGTTACAAAGAAAAAGAAGCTCTCTAGGTCTACCTAATGTGAATTTTAAGATATAGTCTACTAGTTCCTCTTTTTCAAAAACCAGCTCCAGGACGTCTTTTGTATTCATCGAATTTAATCTACCGCCAAATACCAACTTGACAGACGTATTATCGCAAATCCGGGATCTTAGCATTGACTTCAATGTGGAATTATCCCACTTGAGAATTTCAATGTTACCACGGATTTTCTCAGTATCTGAATAGAATTCAGCTAAGTTATTGTACATGTCTTGTCTGATTGAAAGTAGGACATTGACATTATCCATTTCATTTACTTTATTTACGGAATAAAAAAGTCCGTGGAGGAAATTCTTAGCTTCTTTTGTATTGTTCCAGCCGGTATCTAATTCATCAATGAAAACGTATACCTTATACTTGTTAAGTATGATTCTTAGTTCTCCTAAGGGTTTTTTTATTTCATCAAGCTTTAGGAGAGAATTCATTTTTTTGACTCTACCTTGTGTATCAAGGTCTAGTTTCATATCCTTAAAACTAAGTTCTATTCTAGAGAGCTTGATTTTACGTAAGAAAGAAAGAAATATACTTACGTTGCCATTTTCCTCCTTGTAGTCCTTATTTATCAGGAAGCTCTGTATGGATTTTATTGATTCGAACTGCTTTTTTGGAAATCCGATTGACTCGAAATGTGAAACAACACTAATAAATATTTGAACCATTAGAGTATAATGCCATGCCACACTGTAAGAAGCCTTGACATCATGAAAATCATGCTTTAAGCTCGTAAATGAATCATAGGAGTATTCAGCAGGTTTAAGAAACAAAACTATATTTGTCTGGTCAAAGCGATATTCATGGGCAAGTTGACTAAAAAGAGCACTTTTCCCTGCACCTCTGTGGCCAACGAAATATGTTTTTTTTCTCCGTTCATTCTTGGAGTTCAGGTATGCTTTAGTCGAGATGAAGTAGTCATGTAATTTTTTGGACTCTTCTTCGGCGACATCTCTCCCTAGGTATATATCACTAAGGTTTATTATGTTTTTCATTTAGAGGCTCATTGTTAAGCTTCTAAACTATAAATAAATAAATAAATAATTTTTTAAATTGAATATTGTGCAAGAGAAATTCAGTTTATACTATTAACTAACCCCTACCACATCGATACCTTATACAACCAATCCGAATACTCAAAGCGAGCGATCTCATTATCGGTTACAGGTTTTGCTAAGGCGGCTAGGGCTAATCCTCGGCCAATGGTAGATGTTTCGCCTACTGTTTTCTTGGTCATGGCATCTGCTGACGAAATGAACGACATATCGGGTACATCATCGCCACGCCAGTAAACTATAGTAGCGCCATCGGTAAGAAAGCCTGCCGGGCGAACTATGAATATTCCGCAGAACGCATTGAAAACAAATCCAGCTACGGTGAGCAATAGAACGAGAATAAGGAGATTCTTCATGGGTGTTGTATTGCCCTAAAAGTAGTCAACTCGCTCTTTAATCAGAAAGGAAGAAGTATTTCGCCAAGTATTTTTTTACCGACTTATAAGCATCACTAGCAGCCTCTTTATCATAAATGGGGTTGCTAGGGTTGGCAAAGGCATGCTCGGCCTCGTAAGTTTTAGTGGCTAGAGTTTTACCTGCCTTTTTCATGTTGGCTTCAAATGCAGTAACTACTTCAGCATTAATCCACTGATCTTTACTGGCAAAAAAGCCTATCACAGGGGCATTCAAAGTTTTTAGTTTAGCTATATCCGTTTCAGGCATGCCATAATACATCACACACAGTTTCAGCTTATCCTCGGCCATAATAGCTGCCTGTAGTGACCATCCACCACCAAAGCACCAACCAATAGTGGCAATGTCTGCCTTGGGCGGAATGTGACCCATAGCCCCGTTTATAATGGCACGAATTCGCGCCTCATCAGCACCTTGCATTAATTCGGCTGCAGCTTCACGGGTGGTGGCTACTTTACCATCATAAAGATCTAGCGCAATGATGTTTACATCGGGCATTTCTGAATGTAGTTTCTGGCACCAATCCTTTATCTGCTCATTAAGCCCCCACCATTCATGAAATACGAATAGGTAGTTGCGCCCTGCATAAGGTGATAGTATTTGGAAAGCATCGGCCGTTTTACCGTCGGGGGTTTTAAAACTTATCATCTCACCAGCATCATCATCTTGATCAGTATCACTACTGGCTATGGGTTCTTGATGGGTGTTTCTGAAGTCTTCACTATTAGCCAATGCTGCAAATTCGCCTGTTGGTGAATTTAATGAGCAACAACTGGGCGTAGTTTGCGCTGTGATAAAAAGGGGTAGAAAGATCAAAAAACTAAAGACGTATTTCATTACTAGCATGGTTTATTAACTATAAATGCGATAGATACCTAAAAGTTGAATAAGCATGTAAAATAGTGTTTTCCACCGTGTTGTAATGATATTGTGTTGTGTAGATGGTCGGAAAGTGCTACTTTTTCACCCGTTCAGAGTAACCTAAGAACACTATAACTAACACAAAAACACTCAACTATGGGAATGATGTCAGAATTTAAAGACTTTGCAATGCGCGGTAACGTGGTCGATATGGCCGTTGGTATCGTTATTGGTGGAGCTTTTGGTAAAATAGTATCGTCTTTTGTAGCCGATGTTGTTATGCCTCCTATCGGCATGTTGGTCGGAGGAGTTGATTTCGGCGAATTGAAGATGATACTTCAAGAAGCTGGAGTAGATGCTGCTGGCGCTGAAGTAGCTGCAGTAAGCATTAATTACGGTAGCTTTTTGCAAACCGTATTCGACTTCGTTATCATCGCGTTTGCCATTTTCATGGTAGTTAAGGCGATGAACAACATGAAGAAGAAAGAAGCAGCTGCACCGCCACCACCACCTGCTGGTCCTACAAAAGACCAAGAGTTGTTGATGGAAATTCGCGACGCTTTGAAGAAGTAAGCACTTCGTAAAATGCAATTATTACCCGCTAGCCTTTGGTTAGCGGGTTTTTTTGTGTTTGATGTTTTTAGGAATGAAGATTGATTTAGACTATTTGTAAGTGATATGAGCTATTGTAGATGGAGGTGGACAATCTGAATTCAGTTCATGAACCCTCTTCTACCTCTCTTAAATCAAAAAGTACCTGCTTATCGTACGTATCTATAAGCCATGGATGTTGGCGTTCGGCTGTGGTTAGAAGTTTCTGTATTGATACCCTAGGAGCTAAAGCTCTTTCGATGTTTTGAACCACTGTAAAATATTCTCGTTCAGTATTACTTATCGTAAAGCTTTTTCCGCAAGCAAAGGTTATTGTTAAATCTATTTCGATTGGGGAAACCACTGAAGATTTTTCCATGCCTGTTTCTATTCTCACCACATCTTTATAGTTGTAAGATTTTTCGCCTGAACTAGGAGTGAAGCTATGTTCTCCAGAGTTACGGAACTTATAATTGCTCTCACAATTCCAAAATAGTTTTGTTAATGGATAACCGATAAATATTAAACTTATCATAGAAAGAATAAGCCAGTATATAGAGTGAGGAAGATTATGGCCAACAAATAAGAGTAGTAAACCTACAGAACCGGCAAGTAAAAACATTCTAAATGGCAACATGTAATAATGGTCATGAATAGCCATATCCAGTAAGCCAAGATATTCGAATTTATCGGTTGATGAGGTGAAAACTATAGGAGCCTGCTCTTCTTGCTTGTAAAATTCTTCAACTCGTTTATCGAATCTATTCTCATAAAGTCTCACTATTACTGAATATACGCATAGGATTAGGAAGGATTCTATGAACAGTAGAGGTGTTGCATCCCTTTTGTAAGAGTTCATGAACAGGGTAAGGTGAACAATCGAAATTACTATTGGACTTAAAAGCAAGGACAGGTAAACACCATAGTTCCTTTTAAGATGTGCCCACAGTTCTCGTTGGTTGATGTAGTAACCAAGTGGCTTTTCTAGCATTGGTTGGAATTATTTGTGAGCCCTAACTCAAATAAGCAGCCACTTTTTTACCTAACTCTACCGTAACATGCTCTTTCATGGTAGTATTCAATCGCAAACCTACATGGTCGGTATGAATGGGGAAGGACTTATGTTGGCGATCGACCAATACTGCCGTCTGTATCTTTTTGGGAGAAAGTGATAATAGAGGGCGCAAAGCATAGCACATGGTTCGCCCGCTGTTGGCTACGTCATCTACTAGGATGATGGTTTTGCCATTCATTTCTTTAGGGTCAAAATCGTACTCGAACACATCGCTTGGGGTGAATTTATTCACCTCTATATAATAGATGCTCAATTTAGCCTCGGCAATGGCCTTCAATTGCTTGTGCAGCAACTTGGCAAAAGCATAGCCTTGGTCTTTTATACCAATGAGTACTATCTCCTTTTCGTCGTAATTCTCTTCTAGTATCTGGTAGGCCATGCGCTCTACCTTTTGGCTGATGGCTCGGTGGTCGAGTATTAGGCTGTTCTTGTCGCTCATTATTGCACTATCAATTTGCGAACGCCGTAGGTCCGCTGTTCGTCTACTAAGCGATAAAGGTAAAGTCCTTTCTCGGCTTTTGGTAGGGTATATAGCAGCTTTCCGCTTCTATCTTTCAGAGTTACTTCATCTACCACTTGCCCAAGGGTATTGGTGATTATCAGTTTTACTTCGCCCACAGTAGTTGCTGGTAAGCGATATAGTATAGTAGCTTCTCCTTGATATGGGTTGGGATAAAGATCAACATACCCTTCATTCTCTTCAAAGAACCCTATTGACACCGTATCGTATAAACAACCACCAGTATCTACATTAGCCGTAGGGTCGTAGTTAGCGGCTAGGCTATCCATGCAACCAAGTATTGGTAGTATACAGGTACCATCATCACAAAGTGCATTGGGGTCGTAGTTCAACGCAGTAGGGTTGGTACAGCCACTAGCAGTTAAAGCTTGTATGGCCGTAAAACCATCCACTTTTCCATAACCCCAGCTATCGTTCGGAACTGTTCCTGTAAAGTTGTCGGTTCTGGCAGTAGAGGTGATCACTTCCTTTATTTCACACCAACCTGCAGTAGGGTTCTTTTCTAGATACAAAGCCACTACACCAGCAACAACTGGCGAAGCCATGCTTGTGCCACCATTACGGCTGTGCATACCACCACGCCCTACTTTAAAGGCTTGTCCGCTACCAAGCAACAACCCGATATTATCCAAGTTACCCGTACTTATGGTAGTACTTCCTGTAGCAGAAACATCGGGCTTTTGGCGGTTATCACGCGTTGGGCCTAGGCTTGATGTAAAGTAGATGTCGCCTTTAATTTCATCGGTATCAAAAGTATCGCTGTTAAAATCCAGGTAGTAGTCGCGTGTTCCGTAGTTAGCTACTGTTATCACATGGTCGCTATTTTGGTAGCTACTCACCATGGTCTTCTTATTATCAGGGAATTTGTATATGGCTACTGGTGGGTAGTCTGCAACGCTAGGAACGTTTGCAGCAATATCAGCCTGATTCAGATTAGGGTTGCTTTGTAGTGAGCTACTCCAAATATCGAAGCGGCCCGTCCCGAAGGTTTCAAATCGCCAAACGTCAGATTGTACTTGGGGTTGAATAATGAATTCCAATCGGTACACACCATCACATTCGAAGGTCAGTAGCGAGCGGATAGTCCCTACATTGGCTCCTTGATCATCCACTAAATTATCGGTTCTAATGGTTCCTATAACATAGTTTGCCGTAGTTAAAAAGCGGGTTCGTCCTTTGAAAGTAAGGCTGCTCAAGTCATCTGCCCCAATGGCGAAGCTTACGCTATCAAAGTCCGCAGTATCAGCCCATAGCGAGAAGTATACATCACCAGCTCCTGCATTAGGGTTGAAGCGAAACCAGGTGAAAGCGGTATCGGCAGTTACGTCGTAGCCTAGGTGATAGGG
>CAYGTK010000087.1:0-15943 GCA_964352775.1 uncultured Chitinophagaceae bacterium | reverse complement strand
GGTCGGCATCTATCAATAAGGTCTTGTATTCCAATATGGCCAAACTGGCGGCCAAATTAATCGCCGTAGTAGTTTTACCTACACCACCTTTTTGATTCGCTATAGCTATCACTTTTCCCATATGCACTTCTTATTGAACGGTTCTACACTCCTTAAAATTATCCAGCACCATATTGTGTGCCGAACAATAACTAAAGATACGATATTCGCCCTTATAGAATGGCGGAAAACGCCCTGTTTATGCACATTTCGCTGTTTATAAGCGCGAAAGTCTACCAAGGAACTTGGCTATTTTTGTGGATAAATCTTTACGTAGTCAATGAGCAATAAATACACCATCATTTCTGCCACCAACCGAATAGGTAGCAACACACTAAAAGTAGCTTTAGAAGTTCAACGAATAGTGAAAAAATTGGACGTTGAAGCTGGGTTGTTCTCGCTAACAGACCTACCTACTGATCTATTCACTCCATCTATGTATACCGATGAGGTATCACCAGCTTATAAAAGGATGGAAAAGGAGGTGCTAATACCCACCATCAAGTTCATTATTGTGATGCCAGAATACAATGGCACTATGCCAGGCATCCTGAAGGCGATGATAGATGCTAGTGACGTAAAAGCATGTTGGTATAACAAAAAAGTATGCTTAACTGGTGTGGCATCAGGTCGTGCTGGAAACCTGCGCGGTATGGAGCATATTACTGGCTCGCTTAACCATATGCACATGAACGTATTTTGGAATAAACTACCGCTATCTAGTGTTCATGCAGAGTTAGATGAGAATAATAAACTAAAGAATGAAGGCACTATTAAAGCCTTAACCGATCAGCTACAAGGCTTTATTAACTACTAATGATGCGTTATCTATTTCTACTCCTACCCTTTTTAGTACTTTTTACTGGTTGCCCAAGTGAGGGTGGCGATGAAGAAAAAATGGTGTTTCGATATAACCAGTCGTCGGGCATTACTTCTTTAGATCCCGCCTTTGCAAAAGACCAGGCCAACATGTGGGTGATCAATCAATTGTTTGACGGATTGGTGCGCTACGATAATGAAATGCGCTTGCAACCTGCACTAGCTAAAAGCTGGGAAATATCGGAAGATGGACTCACGTATACCTTTAACCTTAGAGACGATGTTTACTTTCACGATAACGACTTGTTTACCGATAGAAAACTGAAAGCATCAGATGCAGCTTATAGCTTATCGCGATTAATAGACCCAAAAGTAGCCTCTCCAGGTTCATGGTTGTTTGCTGAAAAACTAGTGGAAACCGAGCCTTTTATCGCGCTAGATGACCTCACTTTCCAGATAAAACTGACAAAACCATTTAAGCCTTTATTAAGCTTATTGGCTCTTCAATATTGCTTCATTGTTCCACAAGAAGCCGTAGAGCATTATGGAAAGGATTTTAGAAAACAAGCTGTAGGCACAGGGCCATTCTCGCTTCGTACTTGGAAAGAAGGAAATGCGCTTATTATGGTAAAAAACCCTCGCTATTTCATGAAAGAGGGTGCTAATAAATTGCCTTACTTAGATGGTATAAAAGTAAGTTTTGTAGATAGCAAGCAAACGGAATACCTAAACTTCCGCAATGGCAAACTTGATCTAGTATCAGGGGTAGATGCCAGTTTTATTGATGAGCTACTAACCAAAGATGGTGAGCTTCAACCAGGATTAGAGACGGAGATAAGACTATATAAAGCCCCTTATCTAAACACCGAGTACCTCGGAATTATGACTCAAGATGAAGGGCCACTTGCCGACAAACGCATACGCCAAGCCATTAATTATGGATTTGATAGAGTAGAGATAGTTCGCTTCCTTCGGAATAATGTTGGTCAGCCCGCCACATCAGGGTTTGTACCCTATGGCCTACCCTCTTTCAACCCAATAAAAGTGCCTGGCTACCAATATGACGTAGAGAAAGCTAAGGCACTGCTTACTGAAGCTGGTCACTCAAATGGAGCTGGCTTAGGGGAAATCACACTATACACTAATGCGAATTATGAAGACATTGGTACCTACATCAGCAAAGAATTAGCCGAAATAGGATTAACGGTGAAATTAGATGTGGTACCCGCACCTTTTCAACGAGAGCTGATGGCCAAAGGCGAAGCTCCATTTTTTAGAGGTAGCTGGATTGCCGATTATGCTGATGCAGAGAATTATTTAGCCCTTTTCTACAGTGGTTATGGTGCGCCGCCAAACTATACCCGCTTTAACAACAGCAAATTCGATAGCCTATACCTTGCTGCCCAAAATGAAAACACAGAGGCTGATAGGTATGTGCTTTATCAAGAAATGGACCGCATCATTTTAGAAGAGGCTGCAGTAGTTCCCCTTTTTTATGATGAGGTGCTGCGCTTTACCAATCCCAAAGTAAGTGGCTTGAAACCTAATGCCATGAACATGTTAGACTTGCGTTGGGTTAAGGTGAATTAGCAGTATCCACATATTTATTATCTTCCAGTTATGAGATATTTAGCTGGCCTTTTTATACTTCTTTTATTTGCCTGCGTTTCTCCAGAAAAAGAACCAAACTATGCCTTTACGAACGGCCTATGGTATAACGGAGAAAGTTTTGAAGAGACTATCTGGTATGTAACCAATGGTGCATTCACCAAAACCGCCCCAGCTCAAATGGACCAAACTATAGACCTGAAAAAACGCTATGTTATCCCACCTTTTGGTGACGCGCACACGCATAGTATAGAACTTAAGCACTCATTCAGCGATATAAACTTGAAGTTTATGGGGCAAGGAGTTTTCTATGCGAAAAACCCTAACTGTGTTGCAAGGGCCGTAGATGAGATAAGGAAAACAGTGGCAGAAAAACATACCGTTGACGCAATTTTTTCCAATGCTGGTTTTACTTGTACTTCAGGACATCCTTCTTTGCTCTATTCCGTTAAGCAAGATGTTTATCCTGGACTAAATATGGTTGGAAATGCATATTACGAAACCAACGATAGTGCCGCAGTCGATAGCATTTGGAAAATCTTTCTATTTACCCAACCAGATTTTGTAAAAACATATCTACTATACACCTGTAAAGATGGACAAGGGAATTGTTCACCAGAAGAATATACGATAAAGGGATTAGAGCCAAACGTTATAAACTTGATAGTTGATAAAGCACATAAGGAAAAATTAAGCGTAAGCTGCCACGTCGAAAACGCAATTGATTTCCATTTCGCAGTTGAAGCTGGCGTTGACGAAATTAATCATCTTCCTGGTTATGGTCCCGCACCTAGCGTTCCAGACTCACTTTATATTATTTCAAACGCAGACGCTAAGGTTGCTGCCAAAAACGAAATTTCAGTTGTTACCACATTATGCATCAGCAATGAGATGATTAACAACTTTTACATCACAAAAAGTCAGCTTAAGATGCAAGAAATCCAAGCTAAAAATCTCCAAATACTAAAGGCCGCAGGTGTGGAAATTTTACTTGGAAGCGACTATTACACATTTACGGTTATCAAAGAAGCTCTTCACGTTGCAAAACTTGGTGTTTTCACCAACAACGAGATGCTACAAATGCTTTGTTATAGCACACCAAAAGCTATTTTTCCTAATAGAAAAATAGCTGCTTTTAAAGAAGGATATGAAGCCAGCTTTCTTGTTCTCAATAATAACCCCTTAGAAGATCTGGAGTCTATTAAGAGCATAGAAATGATGATGAAGCAAGGCATTCTGCTATCAGAAGAAGACCTTATTGTTACTATTGACCAAAACGATGAAGTAGCTAATTCTGAGTGATGATCTCTTTAGCAAACTTTCTATAAGCATCCTGAACTCCCTGAATAATTTGACCTTTTCCCTTACTACTTTCTAAATTGGGATTCATTCCCGTATGGTATTCACGTACATACTTATCGCTCCAATTTGCTATCTCCATTATCAATGGGGCAAGATCAACACCCTTTTCTGTAAGTAGATAAATATTCTCTTTTTTATTAGCTGCTAATTTTCTTTTGGTGATGACCGCCAATGATTCTAGCAACTTCAGTCTATTAGATAAAAGATTAGTAGCCACCCCTTCATCAGATGAGGCAAGTTGCATAAAGGTCTTCTTGTGGTGAAGTAACATATCTCGCACTATCAACAGCGACCATTTATCGCCTATTAAGTCCAAAGCAGAGGCAATTAAACAAGAAGATCGAAATTTCTTTTCCATTATGCAGTCTTAATTACTTTAAAAAGTAAAGTTATTTCTATTTTTACTTTACAATTTAAAGCTAAAATACTTACTTCAAACACCATTACCAATGTTAGCAGGACATTATTCTACAGCACTCATTGCTCACCAGAAATTCCCGAAGGCCTCTTTGCTCTATTTTCTAATTATTTCGCAATTACAAGACTTCTTGTGGTTTCTATTTCACTATTTAGGCCTTGAACCTACTGGACCAAGCGATGCTCTTGATGCAACGCTAACTAATATGACTGTGGATATGCTATACAGCCACGACCTTATTCCCCAAGCTATATGGATAATTATTGTATTCGTAATTGGCAGGGTATTATTTGGAAGCACTAAAATTGGCTTGATAGGAGTTCTACTTTTGGTAGGGCATTATATTCTCGATGCTTTTTCGGGCCACCCACACCATATATTCGGGCAAGATACTCACGCAATAGGGTTTGGGCTATACGCATCTAATGTTTTGCTTGCTATTGGTATTGAAGCATTGTTCTGTGTTGGCGCTCTATGGTACTTTTTTAGAGAGGAAGCCAAGAATGGAGTGCAACGTACTAGCAAAAATAAAGCAGCTATTATCGGTTTGTTCGTGTTTGGTATCGGCTTTATGTTAACCATTGCAACAACTTCATTTAGAGAGTTACTGCATATTCCAGAGTTCGATCTTGGCTTTAATACCAATGTGCTTACTCTTGTTGTAACTTACGTTGGAATGATTCTATACCTCAATCATTTTGTTCAGAAAACGAACTAGAACTTATTCTTCCACATCATACTTTCCACGGGGCGAAGGCTGCGGCCATTGTATTTTGCACTACTCTTGGTATTGTACGGTGTGTTAACTGTGCCCTGTGCCACAAAATAGATCAACTGGCCTATTGGCATTCCAGCATAAATACGAACGGATTGGGTCACGCTTATTTCTAAAGTCCAAGTGTTGCAATAACCAATATCGCCCTTACCCGCAGTAGCATGAATATCAATACCTAGGCGACCAACGCTACTTTTACCTTCAAGAAAAGGAACATGTTTATGAGTCTCTGTATATTCTTCAGTAACTCCTAGATACAACGTATTCGGATGAAGTACAAAACCTTCCTCAGGTATGCGGATGTGTTCTATTTCGTTGTGTTGACGAGCATCTAACACCAAATTTTTGTAGAGGGCCAAATGCTTACCTAGATGTACATCGTAGCTATTACTACCCAAACATTCAGGGCGATAGGGCTCTACTAAAATGCTACCATTTTCTATTTCTTTTAGTATTTCGTTGTCGGTAAGTATCATGGTGTTAATTGTCTTCTTCTATCTTCCAAATTTTAATGGTACGGTCATCACTTGCCGACACCAAGTTGTTGTTCTGCTTACTCCACCAAAGGGCATTTACCGAGTTGCGATGGGCATCTTCCTGCTTTTCAGGGCTTATCACCTTTAACAGCTCAAAGTTTTCTGCATCCCATATCTTTATCGCTTTATCTCGCCCTGCCGTGGCCAGCATAGTTCCATCAGGACTGAACGACATAGCGTTTATCGTATACAAGTGCGCCGCGATGGGCCGCCGAAGTTCGTAATTTTTCCGCACATCCCAAATGCTCAACTGCGCATCCCTACTGCCACTCCATAAGTATTTTCCATCGGGGCTATATTCCGCCGTAAACACAGAATTAGCATGACTTCGCAACCGATAAATTTGATGCAAGGTGAATTTCTCATCTTGCTGCTCTATTCCATAAATGTAAATACTGTTATCACTACACCCCAAGGCTAGGTGCTCTCCATCGGGGCTGCGACTAATACTGCGTATACTAGCATCGCAAACTTGATATTTGGTCAACAACTCAAAGTCAGCATTCCAAACCGCCAGCACACCAGTTCCACCAGCAGAGAGCCAAGTAGTATCATCCAATAAATACAGAGCAAATACTCCTTTTTTATGGATAGCTAAATGTTTTATCTCCGCCTGAATATCAGTATTCACCACATGTATACCACCCTGTAACTGGCCAATTAACAAGTAAGGCGTATTAGGTAATAAGGCTAAAGAGAATATATTAGTGGGCACCTTAGCTACAAGCTTTCCATTCTCAGGGTCAATAATGTCCCATTGCACCACCATACCATCGCCACTACCACTTAATACTTGTGTAGGTTCTTCAGGTACTGGATATAATGTAAACACCGCACCAGTATGTCCTGTAAGGGTATGTAATAATTCGGTATGGAGCTTTTTTGTAGGCATATGCGTTAGGGAGTGTAAATTTACGCAACATGCCGCTGATAAAATTTTACGAACCACAAAGCGATATTACTCTTGGGATATGGCAGCCCAGTGAGCCCGACAGCTTTTTTGAGGAGGTGGTATTACCACGAGCAAACCAGTTGGACATTGCCCCGCAAACCCATGTTCGTCAGCGGTATAAGGAGTGGCTAGCTAGTCGGTTTTTGTTAATGGAATTACTAGGTCGCGATGTAGAATTATGCAAAGATGACTTAGGGAAACCCTATGCACCAAACGTACCTCATGCCATTAGCATAACACATAGTAAGCACTATGTAGCGGTAGCAACCAGTAAGCAAAAGGAAATAGGCGTAGATATGGAGCAGGTGCATCCCCGCATTGCCAGAGTAATGCATAAGTTTTTGACAGAGCAAGAAAAAACATGGGTGGGTGACCCTGCTGACCTATTTCGCGCTACACAGATATGGAGCGCAAAGGAAAGCCTATACAAGTGGTATGGACGAAAGCAGTTAGACTTTAGGGATCATTTAAGTGTAGATATAGATGCTGGAACGGGTATTATTCAAAAAGCAGATGAGCGCTTTGATCTTTCGCTGAATATGGATAAATTGGAGGGGCATGTGCTGACTTGGGCGGTGTAGCTTATCACACCACATTCTGTCCCCAAAAGCCTTTGTGTTTTGTGACCCTTAAGTCTCCTTCTACTCTGCATTGACAGGCCAGACGTAAACCACTCTTCTTATCGTGTGGAGGGAAATTCAGTCGCCATTTTTCCATGGCTGTTTTCTCATTCACTTCTCCTTCAATTTTCACGGCACAAGTACCACAACTACCAAAGCCCTTACAGTTAAACCACTTAGCCTGGCCGTTATGGGGCGATAGGCCCGCATCTTTTAAAACTTTGCGCAAGGTATCACCTTGTTGGCAGGTAATTGTTTGTCCTTTAAAACTTATGGTAGGCATGAAAGAAAAACAGGCAGCGTAGTATTATGTTGAAACAATAAATTAGGTATTGGTTTTACTCCAGATAGAATTCGGCTTGCTCTTTCATCATTTCATTTTTCAAATTCAAATTCCATTGCTTACGATAATACTCCACTTTTCCACTAACTAACCACGAGGTTTTGGCATTGTACCGATAGGTTACCAAAAGGTGGTTCTGTTGTGCCCAACCTAAATCTATAAGAAGGTCGTGAATCATTCCTGCACTATCCCACTGGTTTCCAACCAAGTTCTCAAACTTCCAAAAGGTAATTGGCCTGGGCGAGAACCTTTCTATTTTAACCGATAAGCTATCAATAACTTTAGAATTATCTCTGTAGCCTGCAATAGCAAGTTCAAATACTCCCAAACTATCTACCTGTTTTATATAGTCTTGATAACTATCCATAATCGATAGAGAGTCTAGGTACATAAGCATCTTTTCATCCTCTACTTTCAGCTTCTTCGTCCCCACCTTTTCATTGTACCATGGGGTTTTATAAACAAACAGTAATGGTGGTAAATAATGGTTAAGGCTATTTAGGAAGAAAGTATCTGTAGGTAAATTCTCCAATTCCTTCACTAATACATGCATAGATGACGCATCATTCATCCAACCACCATAGCGGTGATAAATATCAGCCAAGCCCCTTTCCACCTCCTTTTTTAACACTTGGTGATTACTTAAGCTAAATACTAAACCTTCTTTTTGAACCCTAAATTCTGGCAACCACTCAATCGGCTTCTTCAGTTGGTTGTTTAAAATACTCAGCCTACGGTTTATTGCCTTGCAACTTACTTGAACAGTATAATACCCCTCTGTCTCTGCTACCACTTTTACCCTATAATCGCCTAACCAATACGGCGGAAAATCAACATCTATATTACAGCTACCCTTGGTTTTCACCACTCGCACATCCCCTACTTTCCACTTCGGCTCAAAGCTTACCCCCTCATCCTTTTTAATAGATGAGCTTAATAGAACTAAGGCAATAAGCAAAACAAGCACTCTCATATCAGCCTGTTAACACAAATGATATATTTCTAAACTTAACAATTGTTAAACGGTTTTACAAGTTGACCTATCTACTATAAACACAAAATGGTAATTGCTAATTGTCCATTACTAATTGATATTATCTTCGCCGAATGCTTAAAATAGCTTGGTCGCCCATTTATTGCCACCCCTTACCAGAGGGGCATCGCTTCCCGATGGAGAAGTATGATCTGCTTCCCAAGCAGTTGATATATGAGGGTACGATAGATGAGAGCAGCTTTTTTGAACCCGAGCCAGTTGCAGAAAACATCATTTTACAAACGCACGATACCGATTATTGGAATGCTCTGAAAACCTTACAGCTAGACCGAAAGGCAGAACGAAAAATAGGTTTTCCTTTAAGCGAAAAATTAGTAGAACGAGAGGTGATCATCACCCAGGGAACTATTGATTGTGCTAGATATGCTAAGCAAAATGGGGTAGCAATGAACGTGGCTGGAGGAACTCATCATGCCTATACCAATAGAGGCGAGGGCTTTTGTATGTTGAACGATATTGGTGTGGCTGCCACCTATTTGCTGAGCACTGATGAGATAAGCAAAGTATTGGTGGTAGATCTAGATGTACACCAAGGCAATGGAACTGCTGAAATATTTGCAGATGAACCAAAGGTATTCACCTTCAGCATGCATGGGGCTAAGAATTACCCTGCTAAAAAAGAAGCATCTGACCTTGACATTGGCATGCCCGATAAAACGGATGACGCTACCTATTTAAAAACCTTAAAAGAGACTTTACCAAGATTACTGGACGAGGTTGAACCCGACTTTATTTTCTATTTATCTGGGGTAGATGTATTGGAAACCGACAAACTTGGCCGACTGGGTATGAGTATACAAGGCTGTAAGGCCCGCGATAAGTTTGTGTTAGAAACCTGCAAACAAAATGACCTTCCCGTTTGCATAAGCATGGGCGGTGGCTATTCTCCCCGTATAGCCGACATCATCGAGGCGCACGCCAATACCTACAGATTGGCTCAGGAAATTTGGTTTTGAGGTAATGTGATTAATGAGGCGAAGGTGTTAACCAGTGTTAAGGGTGTTAACCTACTTAACAGTGTTAACAGCAGTTAACACTTTTTATAGTTGCTTCTAGAAGAACATAATGTTCTACCGTACTTATAACGCTACCCTAAGGTAGGTGAAGCATATAGATGTTGTGGCGGATGCTAAGGTGTTAACCCTGTTAACCTAGTTAACGGGGTTAACACCTTTTCATTAATAAGTTGTTTGGGCTTTATTAGATGTGTAGAGAAAGAGCCATGAAACATAAATATCTGGTTTTACAGCCCCCAATTACCGATGAATACCGTTTGCTTGTTGATGATAAGAGTAGAGATAGTATATACGGCATCGCTCAATATTTTGATAAGGTAATTTATAACCTTGATTTGCTGGGAAAGGATTTAGCTTTAGATATAGAGATTCGTTCACCCCTCACTAGAAAAGGCTCGGCGCATGTACTTTTTTGAACATCGTACTGATGTAGATATATATTTCATTAAGGAACAACTACTTAATTCATACTCAATAGAACTAACCCAAGGTTGGATAGATGTAACATCTGGGCTGAAAGGAAATTTTAGCGTTGCCCATAACCACTTCGAATTATACATGATTGAAGCAGCAATTGATTGAATAAACCAACAGGTAAGCTGAAGTAACAAAGTGTTAAGGGTGTTAACCCTGTTAAGTAGGTTAACACCCTTAACAGGGGTTAACACTAGTTAACACCCGCTTTATGGTAACCTTGGTAACTGTGGTAACCTAGTTACCACAGTTACCACTGGTTAACAGTTTGCATCAGCATTGGCGGTGGCTACTCGCTCCGCATCCCTGACATCATAGAGGCTTATGCCAATACCTATCGCCTTGCTCAAGAAATTTGGTATTGAAATTCTGACTTCTGACTTCTGACTTCTAAACGCTAATACCCATACTTCCCTTTCCACCATTCGCGAAGCTGCTTTGCAGTAGCTTGCTCACGTGGGTTATTTGCAGGTTGATAGAGTTTAGTGCCTTTTATTCTATCGGGAAGAAATTCCAGTTCAGTAAAGTTGCCTTCGTAGGAATGGGCATAAGCATAGTCCTTTCCATAGTTGAGGTCTTTCATCAACTTGGTGGGTGCATTGCGGATATGCAGCGGAACAGAAAGATCGCCCGTGTTACGAACCAATTTTTGAGCACTCTTTAAGCCTTGATAGGCGGAGTTACTTTTTGGTGAGGTAGCCAAGTAGATAACCGTTTGCGCCAAAGTCAATTGACATTCGGGGTAACCTAACATGGTAACCGCTTGAAAACAACTTGTTGCCAAAAGCAAAGCATTTGGGTTGGCGTTACCAATATCTTCGCTGGCCAATATCAATAATCGGCGGGCAATAAATTTGGGGTCCTCTCCTCCTTCCGTCATACGGGCCATATAATATAAGGCCGCATTAGGGTCGCTACCGCGAATGGATTTTATAAAAGCTGAAATAAGATCGTAATGCTGCTCCCCGCTTTTATCATACAGCGCCGCCTTCTTCTGGATTATCTGCTCTACCAGCTTATCGGTAATTTCAACAAGATCTTTAGTAGTTGTATTCACTACTATCTCCAGCAGGGTTAGTAGCTTTCTAGCATCGCCACCACTAAGACGCAGAAGCGCATCTGTTTCTTTTAAATCTACTTTGCGTTCTTTCAGATAGCCATCTGAGCTTAAAGCTTTTTTTAGCAATTGCAATAAGTCTTCCTTATCCAATTCTTGCAACACATATACTTGGCAGCGAGATAGCAATGCCGAATTCACTTCAAAAGAAGGGTTTTCGGTAGTTGCACCAATCAGGGTAATGTGCCCCTTTTCTACAGCTCCTAACAAACTATCTTGCTGGGCTTTATTGAATCGATGTATCTCGTCAATAAACAGGATGGCATTACCCGCGCGCTGACTGGTGGCTATTACCTCACGAATATCTTTAACCCCAGAACTAATAGCCGATAGCTGGAAGAATGGCTTCTCTAATTGCTTTGCAATAATATTGGCAAGAGTGGTTTTCCCCACTCCTGGTGGCCCCCAAAAGATAACTGAAGGTAGATTACCACTTTGCACTATAGTGCGCAGTATTTGCCCTTCGCCCACTAGGTGTTGCTGCCCAGCTACATCATCCAATGTTTGAGGGCGCATTCGCTCAGCTAGTGGGGTACTTCTATCCATTCCGCTAATATAGCTGGATAATGTGCAATGCCAATGCAGTAGTTGGATAAAGGGCTACTTGTCCTTTTTTATCTTGGCTTCTATTATATCTAGTAGCTTCTCAAAGCCCGTTAAAAGGGAGTAGGGAATAAACAGAAGCGCTGGTAACCAAAATAAAGGGAAAACAACATCCTCCGTTATTGGAATTCCAGTAGGTAATCGGAAAGCATCTTCTGAATCGCCTAAAGGAATATAAGCGGGCAATAACCAACCTACGACGAATAGCACCAAAACAACTACTGCAAATTTCTTGAGCTTATTCTGCTCTTCCGCTTTGTAGGCAGCGCTCTTGGTATCTTTTGGTTTAAAACTATCCACGTTAAATAAACCAGAGGAATGATAAATGGTTTGATGTTACCCGTATTCAAGATCATACAATGCGCTTATATTTGATGCACTATAAAGTCGATAGGTAACAATGCCATCACCACGAATGTATCGGTTTCGGAGTCTCTTTCTTTCCATAGCGCTATTGATAATAGGTTTTGTGGCTGGTTATCATTTATGGATAGCTACCCGACCATTAAGCCATATGGAGGTGATCGTTCAACCCATAAAAAACGTAAAACTAGAATACTCTAAAAGCGGAGATATATTACCCGAGGCTAGGCAACATGTTCTGTTGACTCTGAAAAACAACGATATACTATCAATACACGAAGACCTTTGTGCACCCGATTGCAGACAAGTACTAACCCTTGCCAAGCAAAGCACTTGGGCAAAAAGTTGGCAGTATTATGGTTTTCAGTTAGGAGATAAACCTATCATCTATCAAATTGAAGGTAGCGCTGGTATGCTATTACCCGCTTCCGTATTGCGTTCAGACCATAATATGCAGGCCATGATATTCGGTATTGGGGGAGTATTATTTCTATTTCTACTAGTAGGTATGCGTCGTGGGTTTATTCGATAGCCACAGAAAAAGATCTAGCTAAAAAGGTTTCATAATTATTAGAATACCATTATCTTTGCAATCCGTTAAAAGCGAACGGACCTGTAGCTTAACTGGATAAAGCACCGCACTACGGATGCGGAGACTCGGGGTTCGAACCCCTGCAGGTTCACACATAAACGGCAAAGCCCTCTTCTTTTTGAAGGGGGCTTTTTTTGTATTAGATACAGATAATACCAAATTAACTACACAGACCGTTTTCTTACTTCACCCATTCCCATTTTATGAGACTTCTATCTGTGCTATTTGTTACAATGACCTTACTGGTATCTTGCACAAAAGAGGAGGTGGAAACCGACCCAGTGAATAGTATCAGCAATGATAGAATGCTATTGGTACTAGCCGCACCATCTGTTTATGAGCCTTATTACAGAAGTACTTTTAATGATATCGTTGATTTCCAGATCGACTACGCCAATAAAATAATTGGTAATGATAACGTAGTTATACTAGTAGATGCCGATACCAAAAGATACTACGATGGAAAAGTACCTGATGATGTATTGTTGACTGCTGATATATACGACATATGGGCACGCGATTTCACTACTGTTTCGCCCGAAAACCCTGTTAGTTTTAAATATACTTGGGCATCAATGACCGAACAAGAAAGCATTGAAGTGAAAAAGAGTTTCAATGTTTTTGCAAATGCTGTTGGTCTTGATCTTAATGAAAGTAACATCTTAATAGATGGCGGTAATATTGTAGATAACTATAAGGGTAAAGTAATAACCACTACTCGTTTTTTACAAGACAATAACTTGACCTACAACGAGGGGGTTACCGCATTAAAAGGTCTGTTAAATGCAACAAAGGTGGCCATTATTGAACCCGATGAAGAAGTACTAGCCCATGCCGACGGAATGGTGAGTTGGGTAGATGAGAATGTATTATTGGTAAATGACTATAAGAACGATACTATATTCGCCAACTTGGTAATGCAAGAATTACAAAAAGCATTCCCCACAACTACCCTAGTAAAAGTACCAGTAGTGTTTGATGATAACAATTCATCACAATGGGGTAACATCGGTTCAGCCTGTGGGGTTAACTTAAATGCGACACTAACATACAACAACATCTACGTGCCCACATTCAATATGCCTCATGATCAAGCTACCCTAGATCTTTTCAAGGCTAATAGCTCCAAAAATATCATACCCGTATATGCTTCTGGCGTTTGTGAAATGGGTGGCAGTGTTCGTTGTTTAACATGGCAACTAATCGGAGTAAATGCTGAAAAGGTTATACTTGCCGCAAGAAAGAACTAGGTCTTCTTTTGAGAAAGGTCACTTTATCCTAACTTCAAGCTACATACACTCCAACTGAATGAAGAAGTTTATTCTATCCTTTCTCCTTTTACCGCTTTGGCTATCAATTCATGGTCAAGACTTATTGCAGCTCTATCCCAAAATAACACTTCTAACCTTCAATAGTGCAGATGAGGCGGAGTTTCAAAAAACTCGGCAACAATGTGCCAGTCTCTATGAAATTGCATTTGAAGACATGACCGACGAAGAGAAAGAGGCTAGTGAACCCTGTGATCATTACCTTTCCGAAGACTATTACTCTGTACTTGGTATCGGGTGCAGTTGGTATTGTGGTGGAAGTTCTGGTTCAACTAAAGCAAGTTCATTTCTCTTTTCAAAAGACAGTATCTATGTCCCCGACCGCATAAACGACCTTAACTACAAATATGCATGGGTTGAAGGTGCTGAAGGTTTGGGTATAGGCGAGTATGTAACTTTTAGATTTTCAGATGTCAGCCCTAGGATAAATAAGATAATAATAGCCAATGGTTATGTAAAAAACAGATCAGCTTGGGAGAATAATGCTCGAGTTAAGACTTTAAAGCTCTATATCAATAATAAAGCCTACGCTATTCTTAATTTAACGGATGAACGTGCAGACCAATCGTTTGAGATAACACCTCAAGGTCGGTTTCATGGATCAACTTACGAGGACATATCAAATGCTCCCGATTGGACCATGAAATTTGAAATACTAGAAGTCTATCCAGGTGATAAGTATGAAGATGTAGTTATTTCAGAGATCTACTTTGATGGATTAGATGTCCACTGCCTCGCAGCTGGAACAAAGATCAGTATGGCCGATGGAAGTGAAAAGAACATTCAAGAAATAAAGCGTGATGACGAGGTATTATCATATAACTCTAACACTGGACTTTCTGAAATAGCTAAAGTGGTCGATGTAGACAACGCCGACCATTCCGAAGCTATTAATGTAGTATTAAAGAATGGGAAGAATATTACTTGTACCGCTGACCACCCCTTGCTAGGTGAAGACGACATATGGTATTCAGCAGACCCTGATAAAACAATGGAGGTGTATGAATATGAAAGGGTGGAACAATTAAAGACAGGCATAGTACTAAAAACTACAGAAGGATCGACTACTGTAAATGAAATTCAAGTTGTAAGTCTATCCCCGCAAAGCAAGATCAAGTTTTACACCATAGTTAGCTTAAATATGAACAAAGCGTTTTTTGCTAATGGCGTTGTAGTAGGCACTGAACCCATTCGCACCAACATATCCGTTGATAAATGATCATTGAATTAGTAGATGAGTTTAAGCTAGCGGACGATATGAAGTCGCAAATAATAGACTTAGTACAAACTTGTTTTCGCGAAGAGGATTACCGAGGCAGAATCTATTTCAAGCAAAAACCACACTACAGGCTACTTTTAAAAGAAAAGGACAAACTAATAGCCCAACTAGGATTTGACTTCAGGGCAATGGTATTAGCAGGCAACCCCATCAATGTACTAGGCATAATTGACCTTACCGTACAGCCTGATTTACAAGGTAAGGGCTACGGTACTATGTTGTTGAAAGAGGCTGAAAAGCTTGCGATAAAGCACAGCAATAACATCGACTTCCTTTTTTTAGTGAGCGAAAAGCATGAATACTACATGCACCATGGATATACCTTGACTAAACAAACCGTAAAATGGCTAGCCATTGATAATCACAATAACTTTGGCATGAAGGAAAATTTTTTTGATAATCTACTGCTGTATAAACCAATAGGCAATAAAGTATGGATAGACAACAGCACTCTTGACATGTTGGGCTACTGGTATTGAGTTTAAGTACAATTGCAAAATGAAGCCCGAAAATGATCATTAGAGCGGCCAAGCTAAGTGACTTAGATTCCATACTAGGTGTTTTTGAAAGCAGCATTCGTCAATCTTGTACTAATGATTACACTGCCGAGCAAATCGAAGTTTGGGTAGCTGGAAAGAACATTAC
>CAYGTK010000086.1:3811-15975 GCA_964352775.1 uncultured Chitinophagaceae bacterium | reverse complement strand
AAGGTGAAGAGAAAACAGATTGTGATAGATGTCTTGCCAAGATCACTATTCCAATTTTGGATGAATTTCGGGTGTACATCAAATTTGATGACGACCTAGCTGGAAAGGAAACAGAAGAAGAGAATGTGATCTATCTCTCTTGGAGCGATACTCACGTAGACCTGAGTCAATCGATCTATGAATTCGTTCACCTAGCTACTCCTTCACAAAAATTTTGTGAAGACCAGAGCAAAGAAAACACAGGCTGCGACCAGAAAATGCTGGACAAATTAGAAGAAAATAAAAAGGCCGAAGGTGAGGTAGACCCCCGCTGGGAAGCTTTAAAAAAACTGAAATAAACTATTGAGCTATGGCACATCCGAAGCGGAAAATATCGAAACAACGCCGTAACAAACGCAGAACGCACATTAACGCGGAAACTCCTAATGTAGCTATCTGTTCTAACACAGGCGCACCACACTTATGGCATCGTGCCTACATGGTAGACGGTACGTTATACTATAGAGGTAAAGTATTGGTAGAGGCTAAAGCAGTCTAGACCCTTTTACTTCCAATTTATTACCCAATAAGTAGCTATTCTTTTCAGGATAGCTATTTTTGTTAGATATGCAACTACCCAAAGCTGCCATCACTGGCATAAACTGTGTTCTACCCGATTTTATATTGACCAACAAGCTGCTGGAAGAGATGGTTGACACCTCTGACGAATGGATAAGTAGCAGAACGGGCATATATGAAAGGCGGATATTAAAAGGTGCCGACAAAGGCACATCGGCCATGGCAAGCCCAGCCGTAAAAGGACTTCTAGAAAAAACAGGAACCGCTCCTGAAGAGATAGACCTCCTTATTTGTGCCACCACCACCCCCGACATGCAATTTCCAGCTACTGCCAACTTGATATCCAACGATTGTGGCTTGGTAAATGCTTTCAGTTATGATCTTAATGCTGCCTGTTCAGGCTTTATTTACGCACTTTCTACAGCAAGCAGTTTTATTGAAGCTGGCCGATACAAGAAGATAATTGTAGTAGGCGCCGATAAAATGTCATCCATTATCAATTACAAAGATCGGCAGACCTGTGTGATATTTGGCGATGGTGCTGGGGCAGTTCTATTAGAAGCAGATGAAAGTGGAAATGGCATTATTGATTCCGTACTGCATAGCGACGGAAGCGGCTGGGTGCATCTGCATCAAAAGGCGGGAGGCTCTCGTAAACCTGCATCAGCAGAAACCGTAGCTGCTAAAGAGCATTATGTATATCAAGAAGGGAAGTCGGTTTTCAAATTCGCCGTTACTAAACTTGCGGAAGTATCGGAAGAGATATTGACAAGAAACAAACTAGACAAAACTGAAATTGATTGGCTAGTGCCTCATCAAGCTAATCTGCGTATAATTGATGCTACCCGAAAGTGGATGGAATTACCTAAAGAAAAGGTAATGATCAACATCCACAAATACGGCAATACCACTAATGCTACCATACCCCTATGCTTATGGGAATGGGAGAAGCAATTAAAAAAGGGCGACAACCTTATTCTCGCGGCTTTTGGCGGCGGTTTTACATGGGGAAGCATCTACATCAAGTGGGCTTACGATAGCCAATAATTTAGTATTTTCACCCCCTCACTAATTCACAGTTATGGGAAGTACAACAGACATTAGGAACGGCCTTTGCATTCAGTATAATCACGACGTATACCAGATCGTTGAGTTTCAACATGTAAAGCCTGGTAAGGGTCCCGCATTCGTGCGTACCAAACTGAAAAGCTTAACTATGGGAAAGGTAGTAGACAACACCTTCCCAAGCGGGCACAAGATAGAGATCGTTCGTATTGAGCGCCGAACGTATCAATTCAGCTACAAGGAGGATGGTCTTTATTATTTTATGGATACCAATACTTATGAAATGGTACCGATAAATGGAGCTATGCTTGAGAATGCCGACTTGATGAAAGACGGTCAAGAAATGGACATTCTATATGATGCCGATAAGGAAATACCTCTTACTGCTGAGTTACCAGGCTCAGTTGAGTTATTAGTGACCTATTCGGAACCAGGGGTAAAAGGCGATACAGCAACAAACGTTACTAAGCCTGCAACTGTAGAAACTGGTGCTGAAATAGCAGTGCCACTTTTTGTAAACGAGGGTGATGTGATAAAGGTAGATACCAAAACCCGCTCATACATGGAGCGCGTAAAAAAATAGCTTATGGAATACAAGCAGATTCAAGACCTAATTAAGCTCTTTTCAAAATCAGGATTGAGTGAATTAAAGTTAGAGGAGGAGGACTTTAAACTTACCCTGAAGAATAGAGATGGTGAGATACGCATGGTTAGCCCTGTGGCACAGCAGCCAATGGTAGTTGCGCAAGCACCAGCTGCTCCACAAATGGAAGCTGCTGCTCCTACAGCAACCACACCTGTTTCTTCTACAGAAGGAGGTGATGAAGAGAACAGCAACTACATTACTGTTAATTCGCCGATGATAGGTACATTTTACCGCTCGTCAGGTCCAGATAAACCACCATTTGTTAAAGTTGGTGACACTGTAGAAGTAGGTGATGTATTGTGTATCATCGAAGCCATGAAACTATTCAATGAAATAGAATCTGAAGTTTCAGGAAAAATTGTAAAAGTGTTGATAGAAGATGCCTCTCCGGTAGAATACGATCAACCTTTATTCCTTGTCGACCCTAGTTAATTATGGCAGAGCCGAAGTTATTTGAAAAGATCCTCATTGCTAATCGTGGGGAGATAGCTCTACGTATTATTCGTACTTGTAGAGAGATGGGTATTAAGACCGTAGCAGTATACAGCACGGCTGATAAAGAGAGTCTGCACGTTCGTTTTGCAGACGAGGCTGTTTGTATTGGCCCAGCAAGCAGTGCAGATTCTTATTTGAACATACCTAACGTAATGGCCGCAGCGGAAATAACCAATGCCGATGCTATACATCCAGGGTATGGTTTCAATGCTGAAAATGCAGCTTTTGCAGAGATATGTGAAGAATACGGCATCAAATTTATTGGCCCTAATGCGGATATGATACGCTCAATGGGGGATAAAATAACAGCAAAAAAAACTATGATAGCTGCAGGAGTGCCTGTTGTTCCAGGTTCAGAGGGCCTGATAACTGACGCTAAAGACGCTAAAAAATTCGCTAAAAAGATAGGCTACCCTATAATGCTTAAGGCAACGGCTGGTGGTGGTGGTAAGGGTATTCGTATCATCCGCAAAGAAGAAGAGATAGATGATGCTTTAGAGTCTGCTCAAATGGAAGCTAGAGCAGCCTTTACCAACGATGGTATTTACATCGAAAAATTTGTTGAAGAGCCACGTCACATAGAAATACAAATAGCTGGAGATCAGTTCGGTAATGTGTGTCATATGTCTGAAAGAGATTGTTCTATTCAGCGTAGGATGCAGAAGCTAGTGGAAGAAGCACCATCTCCATTCGTTGATGAAGCACTTCGTTTAAAGATGGGCGAAGCTGCAAAGAAGGCAGCAAAATCTATTAATTATGAAGGATTAGGTACCGTTGAATTCCTTGTAGATAAGGGTAAGAACTTCTACTTCATGGAAATGAATACTCGTATTCAGGTAGAACATCCTGTTACAGAAGAAGTAATTGATTACGATCTAGTTAAAGAACAAATAAAAATAGCTGCTGGTATTCCTATTAGCGGTGAAGATCATTTCCCTCAATTATTCGCTATAGAGTGCCGAATTAATGCTGAAGACCCTTACAACGACTTTCGCCCTAGTCCTGGTAAAATAACCTCGTTACACACCTCAAAAGGTCATGGGGTAAGGGTAGATACTCACGTATATGCAGGATACACTGTACCTCCATACTACGACTCCATGATAGCCAAGATCATTTGTAGGGCAAAAACTCGCGAAGATGCTATTGCAAAAATGGAGCGTGCTTTAAGCGAGTTTATTATTGAAGGCATAAAAACCACCATCCCTTTTCACATGAAATTGATGCAGAACGAGGATTTCAGAGCAGGTAATTTCACCACTAAGTTTATGGATACATTCGAGTACTAAACTCTTTCTGGACTAGTCTCAGCTTCTAAAGCTTCTTCTTCGCGCACATACTTCAACGTTATCAACGTTTCAAACACCTTGTATATAGCATAGAAGGTCATGAATGATATGGCCGATGCCCAAACAGGTAGATTAAAAGCATATTGAAAAAGCACGAATGCCCCTATTCCCAGAAATAGCCGCAAAACAAAAAAACCAAAGAATACTCCTAGAAAAACTGGCTTACCAACACTTCTACAGATATAGTATCCTGATATATAAGTGAATCCCGCAAAAAAAGCAAAACTAGCCCATGCCGAAAGTCTAAAGACTTGAAAAACTTCCACATAACTCAGCACCGCCAGAACGGCCATCAGTACAAAACTGACTTCGAACGTGCGCTTTGCGAAATGGCGGAATTTCATTTAATGAAGTCTTTAACGGCTAACCAGATAGCGGCAAAAATAAACAGAAGAGATAATATCAAGGTAAACATGGGTTGCTCTAACTCAAAATACCCATCTAAATATTGACCAGCAAATACACCTAATAAAACAGTAGCTAACATTTGAAAGCCTACTGCTGAGTATTTTATGAATTCGTTATACGGCCTCTTTTTTGAGGGGCCTTGCTTGTTGCTCGCCATTACTCTTACTAAGTGGTTTGGCGGCAGATCTGTTCATTATAGAGCAATTACCTAATAATTCAGCACCTTCTTCTACAGCTAGCTTATTGTATACTATCTCTCCTTCTACAACAGCACCTTTGCGCAAGTGTAAAAGACCATCCACATGAACCGTGCCCTTAATGGAACCTTCAACATCAGCATTCTTACATTTCACATCCCCCTCAATAGAGCCCGTGGGACCAACAGCTATCTTAGCACTTGACTGTACCATACCAATGATCTTACCTTCAAGTCTGATATCGCCTTCTGAGCGTACCTCACCGCTTATCACTGTGCCATCTGCAAAGTGATTGCGCGAACCTGAACTGTTCGAACGCTTGTTTTCTTTCTCTTCTTTATTCCCGAACATGACAGAGTATTTTTTCTAGAACATGATATGATCTTCCGGATCTACTGCTTTCTGTTTGTGCCACAGTTCAAAGTGAAGGTGTGGTCCATCGGTCAACTCTCCAGTATTCCCTATAACGGCAATAGCATCTCCTGCATTAACAAAATTACCAACTTTTTTTAATAACGCTGAATTGTGCTTATAGAAGGATACTATTTCACCATCATGCTGTATAGCTATTACATGACCAGTTTCCAATGTCCAGTCGGCTAATATAACCGTACCAGGAAGTACTGAGCGGATCGGTTCATTTTCAGGTGCTACTATATCCACTCCCAAATGCTCTTTAGCAGCATTATATTTCTGGGTAACAAACCCTTTAACAGGTGGAAAAAGCTCCAAAGTAGTTACACTCTCCAGTACATTTCGGTCGCTATTGTATACAGTTAACGAAAAATTCTCCTCATTCTCTAGTTCTGCTCTTAATGCCAGATCTGCATCTGGAATACTTTCCAGATCTAAGCTATCATAACCTTCCTCATTGGTTATCTCTACCTCAGCATCGGCATCTACCTGTCCAGTTAATACTTTTTGGACATTGGTGATCCATTTATCTTGCTGATAGACCATCACCTCTAAACTATCTGCCCGCTGTTTCATAAGAAACAGTTCTTTCCGCATATCTACATCTCCGTAACCTGGTATGTACTCTTTTAAGGGAGTGAATACGATACTGGCAACCGTGAATATCATTAGTATTACTACTAGCGTAGCGAATAGCATATACACGTTGAAACGTGACAATCTAAAGGAGGCTCTCTCCTCAAAAGTATCATCGTTCAGTATTACTAAACGGTATTTATTCTGGAGTTTGTCCAGAAAACGCTGCTTTTTCTGCTTTTTCACCAAAGTATATCTTCCTTACGAGCGAAGTTCATCCAAAAAATTAAAATATTTTTGCAAGATGGCAGTTTATTAGCCATAAGTTTATGACTGGTTTGAAGCATACAAAGGTATTATTTATTCTCGCTACCCTAGCGGTAGCTATGTCTTTCAGTAGTTGTACTACTGTAAAGCAGTCTTATCATGATATAACTTCTAGGAACAACGCCTATTTCAACGCCAACGAAAAATTAAAATTGGCTAAGAAAAATATTGAGCAAACACATGAAGATGATTACGACGAGATACTAACACTATACCCCACTAGGGACTTAACTGCATCACAGAACTATGCAAATGACCTAGATGATGTTATTCAACGTTCTTCATCAGCAATTCGTAAGCATGGTAAAAGTCCAGATGATAAAGGCACAAAGAAAGATGATGGCATTGAAAGTCGCTGGACCGATAATGGCTATTACCTAATAGGACAATGCTATTATTTAAAAGGAGACTTTGACCAAGCCATTGAGACCTTTCAGTACATGGCCACAGAGTACAAAGAGAAAGAAAGATTAGAGGAGGAAGGTTTAACAAGATCGAAGGCTAAAAAAGGAAGCAGTAAAAAGCGAAAGAAAGCTGCAGCAAAAAAGCGTAAGCAAGCAGTTAAGAAGAAGCAAAAAGCTAAGAAGAAACGTAAAAAGGCGATCAAGAAAAAAAAGAAGAAAAAAAAGAAAGGAAAGCCTACAGCACCTAAGCAAAAAAAGAACGAGAAGAACGGAAAAGAAGGAGAAGCTAGGCCAGGTGAAGAACAAGAGGAAGAAGAAGGTATAAACGAATCTGCCTTCTACAACCTTTTTCACCACCTTCCACGCCGGCCAGAAGCCATGGTGTGGCTAGTAAATTCTTACACGGCACAGGCCAAATTCAAAGAAGCAGAAACAGTAATTACGCTAATTGATGCTGACCGCTTCTTTCCAGACAAACGACTATATGAGGATTTACGAGTTGCTACGGCCGATCACTTTATTCAGCGTGAAGATTATGGGCAGGCTATAGTGCCCTTAGAAGAACTTACTGAAAAGATCAGCAGGAAGAACAAGAAGATCCGTTACAATTATATTCTAGCACAGCTTTATGGCCGTATGGGCGATAATTCTACCGCTATTGATAAATACAAGATAGTATTAAAGAGCAAGCCAGCATTTGAAATGGCTTTCAATGCAAAAATGAGTATTGCTCGCATAGCAGCGGAAGATGGTAATAGCGACTATGATGAGATAAAGAAACTACTGGTTAAGCTCTTGAAAGACGATAAGAATACCGAGTTTTTTGACCAGGTATATTACGCATTAGCAGAACTGGAATTACGCTACGGTAACAAGGAGACTGGAATTGATTACCTAGTTCAGTCTACAGAAGCATCAACTACCAATACAAAACAGAAAGCAAGATCATTCTTAAAGCTCGCTAACCTGTATTATGATGACCAGGTTTATGTAACTAGCCAAAGCTATCATGATAGTACTTTGGCTGTATTAGCAGCTGATGACGTCAATTACCTTAGCGTAAGCGCTAGAAACGAAGTGCTGAAAGACCTTGTAGCCAATATAAATACGGTAGCGCTTCAGGATAGTATGCTTCAACTAGCTGGATTATCTGAAAGTAGATTGCAATTATTCCTCGATGATGAAACGCGTGCAATAATGCGTGCAGAGGATGATGCCAAGCTGGCTGAGGAAGATAAAAAAAGAGATGCTCAGAATGTAACTGAAGCACCGATCACTAAAAACACCCTAAGCACCTCTAGCAGTAACAATGCTTGGTATGAAAATAACTTTGGTCCACAGAGTTATAATACCTTCATAAAAGAGTGGGGTAAGCGAAAACTAGAAGATAACTGGCGAAGGAGCGATAAAAGCAGTTTCGATTTTGTAGAAGAGGAGGAAGAAGATGAGGAAAGCACGACAGTTGATAGTGGAGAGGAAATTGACAGATATGATGAAATATTCAACCGACTTAAGAAAAGAATACCACAGGGTGAAGCAGGTATAGCGTCATCAAACAACATGATACAAGATGCGCTATATACCATGGCCACTATTTATAAGAACAACCTTAGAAACATTCCTAAAGCTATAGAGAGTTTGGAAGAAATGCTACGTCGTTATCCCGATAGCAAGTATTTGGTAGAGACCTATTACAACCTCTACTTAATGCACGCTTCGGTAGGCAATAAACCACGGAGCGACTATTATCGTAACTTGATAATGAGCGACTTTGGCGGGTCTACCTTTGCTAGTATCATTCGCGATCCTGACTTTTTGGAGAAGAGTAAAAAGAAAGATCAGAGGATAACCGACTACTACACATCCACTTATGCTTTATTTGTACAAGACTCTGCGATAGATGTTGTATTCAGTAGGATAAACGCAGCAGACAGCATCTTTGAGAAAAACCACTTGAAGCCACAATTCGCATTGCTAGAGGCCTTCGCTATTGGTAAAACAAAGCCTATAGATGATTACATAGTAGCTTTACAAGGTGTAACTACTGCCTATGCAGGAGATGACGTGGCCATTAAGGCCGAGGAAATACTAGAATATCTACAGACAACAGAGGATACCACGCTTCGCATGAAAGTAAATGCGCAGAAGTATGATTATGATAAGCAATCCATTCACTTCTTCATGCTGGCCTGGAACAACAACCAGATCGGTACAGAAGATATGAAATTGCGATTGGCGGAGTTCAATGATGTTAATAGAAGTTTAGAAAGGTATAATGTTCAGGCTTTAAATATTATTGACAGCAGAAATATCGTTCTGGTAAAGGAGTTTGATAGCATGAAAAAGGCCGCGAGCTATCTTCAAGCTGTAAAAGAAGACTTTTACACTTTTGATGACATAAACCCTGATGATCTGGAATTCTTTATCATCTCGGACACGAACTTCAATATGGTCATCAAAAATCGAGAATTCGATTCTTATCGTTTATTCTTCGAGAAGAAGTATCGTTTAGGCACAAATCGTTAAGCCATGGTTAATAAAAAAACCAAGATCATTTTCCTCCTAGTGTTCTGGGGAGGTTTAGTCGTAACCATTTTGGGTACTGGTTTCTTATTTAAGTATGTGAGTAATGGTGGTTTCGGAAAGCTCCCAACCTTCGATCAACTTGAAAACCCTCCTACGAATTTAGCGACCGAGGTTTATTCTGCAGATACTAAGCTACTGGGTAAGTACTACAGCGAGAATCGGAGTAATATCAAATATGAAAACCTTCCTAAAAACTTAATAGATGCTCTTACAGCAACTGAAGACATCAGGTTTAGAGGGCATTCAGGCATTGACCTAAGAGGCTTAGGAAGGGTGCTAAAAGGCGTTCTTACCTTCGACCTGCAAGGAGGTGGTAGTACAATATCCCAGCAACTAGCAAAAAATCTATTTAACCCTCCTACAGGTGGCCTTATTGAGAGAATAAAGCAAAAACTCAAAGAATGGGTTATTGCGGTTAGATTAGAGAGTAGGTATACGAAAGATGAGATAATGGTCATGTATCTCAATACAGTCACCTTTGGTAATAATTCATTTGGTATTAAGTCTGCTACACGTACCTATTTCAATAAACCTGTTGACTCACTTATCATACAAGAAAGTGCTGTTTTGGTGGGTATGCTTAAAGCTCCTTCTACCTATAACCCTGCCCGAAAGGACAATAAAAAGAGTTTCCACCGTCGTAATACTGTCCTTGGTCAAATGCGAAATTATGGCTACTTAGAGCCTGCAAAATGTGATTCCCTTCAAGCTCTTCCCATTGAGTTGAATTTCGTTAGAAGTAGCCATGTTGAAGGTCTTGCTCCATATTTCAGAGAATACCTTCGTGGCTGGGTGAAACAATGGGCACGTAACAATCTAAAATTGGATAGTACTCGTTGGGATGTCTATAGCGATGGACTCCGAATTTATACTACGATCGATTCGCGCATGCAAGCTTATGCGGAAGAATCAGTAGAAGAACACCTTGTTTGGCTTCAAGAAAAATTTGATGGCAAAAATAAAGGCAGAAACATGTGGAAAGGTGGTGACGCTAAAGACACAAAAACCTACCAAACATCTCTTAAGCAAGCCATTCGCAATTCAGTGTATTATAAAGATTTTAGAGCGGAAGGATACGATACAGATTCTGTTGAGATATTAATGAATACACCAACAGGGCTTACCATTTTTACAAATGAAGGAGAAAAAGATACTGTAATGAAGCCCGTAGATGCAGTTAAGTGGCATCGTAAGGTCTTACAGTCAGGCTTCTTGGCAGTAGATCCAGCCAGTGGTGAGATAAAAGCTTGGGTAGGAGGAAGAGACTACAAGTATTTTCAATACGACCACGTAACAAGCAGAAGGCAAGTGGGATCCACTTTCAAGCCTTTACTTTACGCTCAAGCTATCAAAGAAGGTGGCTATTCCCCTTGTTATAAGATATACGACCTTCCTACCACCTTTGAGGATTTCGACAACTATACACCTCAAAATGCGGGCAGAGATGGTTTCACTGGCGATCTTTGGTCTCTTAAGGCTTGCTTAGCTGATTCCAGAAACTCATGTGCAGCCTACTTGATGAAGGAGATCGGTCCACAACCAGTTATCGATCTTGCAAGAAAACTGGGTATCAGGTCTCATATTGACCCCTATCCTGCAATAGCGCTAGGTACTGCAGATATTAGCCTAATGGAGATGGTGGGAGCATATACTGCCTTTGCCAATAAGGGTTTTTATACCGAGCCTATTTTTGTTAGCCGTATTGAAGACAAAAATGGCAACATTATTTACGAAGGAGTACCTGAAAAGCGTGAAGCGTTAGATGAACAGACTGCCTATATCATGGTAGATATGCTTAGAGGTGTTACCATGAGCGGGGGTACTGCTGTTCGCTTACGTTCCCCAAGGTATTACGCCTTAACTGGGGATATGGGTGGTAAAACAGGAACTACTCAAAATCATTCTGATGGATGGTTTATGGGTATAACTCCAGACTTAGTTGCTGGTGCTTGGACAGGTGGTGAAGACCGTTTTATGCGATTCCGCAGCTTGGAATATGGACAAGGAGCTAGAATGGCCATGCCTATATGGGGCTTATTTTTCCAAAAACTATATGCAGATAAGGAGTTAGGCTACGATATGGACAAGAAGTTCGAAAAACCTAAGTCACGCATGACCATTGAGCTAGACTGTAGTAAATATGAATTACAAAGTAGTCAAGATAGAGTTCCTAGCGATTATGGCCCTAATAATGGCTGGGAATAATTATCGAACTATTCAGTGTGCTAATGTATTTTAGCACCTGTGACTTCAGAAGAATTTAAAAAGATACAGCCCACCATACCCAAGCAACCAGGTATTTACAAGTATTATGACGAAAATGGTGCCGTGCTCTATATCGGTAAAGCAAAGCATCTCCGTAAGCGGGTATCCTCCTATTTTGTAAATAAGAAATACGATAGCTTCCGCATTAGGTCACTAATTAGGAACATCCATCACATTGAGTTTACCATTGTAAATAGTGAGCAAGATGCTTTCTTACTTGAAAACGCACTTATCAAAAAAAATCAGCCGAAGTACAATATCGAGCTGAAAGACGATAAGTCGTACCCCTTTATTGTCATTAAGAAAGAGCGATTTCCAAGGGTTTTTTTAACTAGAAAATACGTTAAGGATGGTTCGGAATACTTTGGGCCATATACATCAGTAGGTAAGGTACGCTCAGTGCTAAGTTTCCTACGTACGGTATTTCCCTTGCGAACCTGTAAACTCAACCTTTCTGAAGAAAAGATAAATGCTGGAAAATTCAAGATCTGCTTGGAATACCACATAGGGAATTGCTTAGGTCCCTGTGAAGATCTTCAGCAAGAGGAAGACTATCAAACCGATGTAGATCAAATACGTGAGATACTAAAAGGGAATACAAGTGCTGCCATCGGATATCTGAAAGCAGAGATGCAAGAGTTGTCTGAAGAATATAAGTTTGAAGATGCCGCACGAATAAAGGACAAGCTAGATATTCTCAAAGGCTACCAAAGCCGCTCAACTATCGTTAACCCAAGTTATAAGGACATTGATGTTTTCTCCCTTTTAAGCGAAGAGCGAAATGCATTTGTAAATTATTTACGAATCAATAACGGTACTATTATTACCACTAAGACCATTCAATTAAAACAGCGGCTGGATGAAAGCAAAGAAG
>CAYGTK010000086.1:0-3801 GCA_964352775.1 uncultured Chitinophagaceae bacterium | reverse complement strand
GAAGAATTATTACTCTTTGCTGTAAGAGCACTGAGAGAAGAATTCAGTAGCGAAGCCAAAGAAGTAATTCTTCCTTTCGAACTACCTGAACTTCTGGAACTTCAAGAAAATGTGAAGCAGACAATTCCGCAAATAGGTGATAAAAAGAAGCTGTTAATGCTCTCGGAAAAGAATGCGTCGTATGAACGTGATCAATATAGGAGTACGCTAGGCAAACGCAGCAATGGCCAAGAGCGGTTATTAGAACAGCTAAAGCAAGACTTCCGCCTCAAAGAATTACCAGTACACATTGAATGCTTTGACAATTCCAACTTTCAGGGTAGTTCACCCGTAAGTTCTATGGTTGTATTTAAAAACGCTAGACCCGCCAAAAAAGAATACCGCCACTACAATATAAAAACGGTAGTTGGTCCCGATGACTTTGCCAGTATGGAAGAAGTTGTACACAGACGGTATAAGCGACTAAGTGAAGAAGAGCAACCTTTGCCTCAGTTAGTAGTGATTGATGGCGGTAAGGGGCAGTTAAGCTCGGCGCTTAAGGCAGTGAATGACCTGGGCTTGCAAGGCGAAATGACCATAGTAGGTATTGCTAAAAGACTTGAAGAGATATTCTATCCTGGTGACACTTTACCAATGTATATCGATAAACGGTCGGAGAGTTTGAAGGTGATACAACAGCTTAGAAATGAAGCACACCGATTTGCTATTACATTTCACCGCTTGAAAAGAGATAAGGCGAGTATGGCCATGAAGATATACGAGATAAAAGGGATAGGTAAGAAAACAGCTGACTTACTCCTACAAAAACTACGATCAGAGAAAAAAATAAAGCAAGCTACTCAAGAGCAGCTTGCTTTAATTATCGGACCGGCTAAAGCCAAAATAGTCCATTCATTTTATCATACCGATCAATAAGACCAAAGGTCATGTTCAAAGTTGAACAATTCAGCTTCTACACGCTCTGCTTCTAATAGTGCATTCACACCTGCAGAGTAATCTTGAATACGACGATCGTATACGTTTGATTCTTTTATGATATAGCTATCAAAGAAACGCATTTCCATAATGTCTTCCCAACTTAAAGTTGTTGCATCATTCTTAGTATTAAATACACGGTAACGTGCCAATACTGGACGAAGCTCTGGATAATAAGCCCAAAAAAGGACCTTGTCACCACGAATAGCTCCTGTTTCATCCTTTACTTCCATAATAGGAGCAATACCAATGATACGTACAACTAACGTTGAAGTCTCTTCATCAAATATCCAATCTTCCTTTAAGCGATACTTCGTAATAGAAGCCGGGTCGAATTCTGGCTGAGTATACTCTGTAACTGGCTCTAAAGTAACCGGATCGTAGAATGTGATCGTATCAGGTGTACCAACTCCAGCTGTAGCAACTTCTTCAGCAGTCATGGTCAAAGTAAATTCATCATCTATTGGATCATAAACAGTTATTTCACCTTCTACAGCGTGGTCTTTGATAACGTCTATCAAGTATTGCTTAGGATAGCGAAACGGAAGGTTCATCTTCTCACGCGTGTCAATTATACGCCAGATACGTTTTTTCCAGTAAACATCGGCCTCCCGAATGTGGTCGTATGCAAGTATAGCTTTACCATCCTCTCCTATGGTAACCTCATCATATGCCCCATCTCTAGGAGCATCAGGTCCTTGTTGTGCAAATACTGTACAACTCAAACAAACCAGTAATACTATTGATAATGACTTCATATCTTCTTCTATATTATATCAACTTAAATACGATACTCGGTAACTTACGCGTAGTACCATCAGGACCTTTTGCACGAATTTCATCAAAGTAGAATATATCTCCAGGTTTAGAGCGTTTGATAAATCCTTGCATTTTAGAATCAAACAATGGTCCAGTAGTTCTTGCATCTACAAGGTCTTGACGAGCGGCAGAATAAGTCATCATGAAACTCACGATGTTGAATCGTACGTCAAAGTCAAAATTCTCTAATGCTGCAATTAAACCACGTTGTACTTTGAAAGTAGATGTTTTAGTAGCTCCGCCCTTACTGTTACCAACTTTAGCAACTGGATCTGGAACTGGCTTAACACGGAACTCTGCAGTACCTAATTGTTTCATCTTACCATCTACCTGAGCAGATACTGATACAGTAGCTTTTCCTTGCTTAGTAACCTTAGCTGTGTACTTACCGTTACCATTAGCTTTCAATGAACCTTGAGACATAGATGCCTTAACCTTTTCATTAGGAAAACCAGCAGCTGAAATTGCCATTGGGTTATCAACTCCAATGTACATAACGTTCATCTTTTCAGGAGATACAACAACCCCACCAGCAGCAACTTGATATTTCTGCTCGAAAGGATAGAAAACAAATTCAGTTTGACTGTTAGGTTTTCTTACCTTAATAACACCTTGCTTGGTTACTTCACCTAAACGAGTTCCCTTTTCCTTGATCATTCCAATTCCACCATTCACATCAACTTTAGTGAATCCAGCATCTAGAGGGTTAGACTCCCTTTTAGTACCGATCAATTGCCCCTCTTTATTATAGAGTTCACCGCGAAGCGACGATTTGAACTTACCTACAAATATTTCAGGATCTTGGGTAGTACTATAAGCAGACATATATACTGCCGCATTAAAGTCTTGACCTTGCAATACGTATGTAGTATTAGGTATTACAGTAGTACGAAGGGCATCAAACTTATAATCTTCAGCAGATATCTTAGCTAACAACTTTTCTACAACCAAACCGTAAGATGCTTTACCATCTCCTTTCATTTTGGTCATCAAAGTTTGAACTGCAATGATCGGAACGTGATCAAAATGATAAGCTGCCCAACTTTTCTTGTCCAGCTTTTTTGCAGCATCCTTATCATAATCAGTAGATAGGGTGAATTGATTCTCTAGGTCATCCCTATCTTGTTGAGTTAACTTTGGAAGAGCCAACAAGTTTGTACGAAGCTCATTTATTTTTGCTTCTAACTCATCTCCCTTCTTCTGATCGATCATGATCCGGGTAGGATCCGAATAATTCTTTTTATTCTTAAGATTGTTAGATTTATTACCCTCTTCATCAGGTAGCCAACCACCAGAAGCTTCTACTAGGTTAGCGGTTAATGATTGAATATAAGTATCAAACTCATCATAAAGTTCTTTAGCTCTTTTAGCATCATCGTAGAACGGTTTTGTTTTCTGCTCGTTAATGTTACTCTGCTTGTCAAACTCGAACATTAAGTCCCCGTTCTTATCATCCAATGCTTCGTTACTGGTTTCCATACCAAGTGAGACGAGCTTGAACGCATTTAATACCTCAGCAGACACGTTTAGTGCTAGTAGAGCTGTCAATACGATATACATCATATTAATCATCAACTGCCGGGGTTCCTTAGGAATTGCCATTTATAGTCAGTTTATATCTGTTAGTTAATTGGGATAGCTAATACTGCAAATTAGGCGTTACGGCCCATTGCGGTCAACATGTTACCGTATACATTATTCAATGCAGCCAAGTTAGTGTTCAAGGCTTTCAGGTTACTTGTTGTATCATTCAATTCAGATTCATACAACTGATTCAATGATGCCAAGTTCTTAGCAACATCTTGCACTTGCTCTTGGTATCCTTTGAATTCTGAAGTAGTATCAGACAATGCATTGATAGAGGTGGTAGCATTAGAGTATGCTGCTCTCATTTCAGACAAAGCAGCAGTGGCTGCTTTAGCTTCTTGAGAGTACTGACCAGTGGCAGCAGAAGCTTCACCTATATCAGAAATACCTGAAACTGTTTCACCCAATTTCCCTAGGTTT
>CAYGTK010000085.1:0-15993 GCA_964352775.1 uncultured Chitinophagaceae bacterium | reverse complement strand
GGCTTTACTTATTTGCACATGGGTAGATGCCTCGTAGCCAGTTAGGTTTATGGGTATGTCGGTTTCTTCTACCAAAAATTTCATGCTGGCAGGTTCTAGGTCTAGGTTGTAGTCGTTCAGGTTCTTTTTGCCCTTGCCGGGGTTAAATACCATACCCGGTCGGCGGCCCATACAGAATATCATACCAGTAACTTGGTTTTGCAATTCGGGTTCCATTTGTAGGGCAATACCCACGTTGGTGGCTGGGCCTAACACCACTAGCAGCAGCTCCTCTTTCCGCAGGGCATTTATAAGGGCACCTACGGCATCGTTGGGTCCGCTGGTAAAGTCGCTGTCTTCAGTTTTGCCTTTGTAAATGGGTATTTGCTTACCACGGCCATACCAGTTCACCAGTTTTTGGGTCACCTCCATACCGTAGTCTACACCTTGGGTTAGGCTAATGCCCACTATATCTAAATTGGGGTCTTGCAGTAGCATTATCAGGGCTAGACCATCGTCTACATCCTTGCCAAATTTACCTATCATAATGTCGCTATCTACCCAAATGCGTTGCTGGGCAAATGTGTTAAGCGATAACAGTACCGCTAGGGCAATAAACAGCTTCCTCATGAATGCACCGATACTAACATGGAATACAGCGCAGCAGCCTCTGGGCGAAGGATAAGCTCTTGGGTTTCTTCCAGCAGGGCTATCTTTTCTTCCAGATCTAAAGTAAGCGGCAGTTGGGCAATACCTATCAATCGGCGCATTATTTCTACTCCGCAAAAGTGGCATACTAGCGAAGGGTTCAGCTTATGGAACCCTTGATACAAGCCAAATACTTGCTCTATTAAGGCATCGCCTTGTTCGCCAAGTTTTAGGTGAGCAGTAAACACACCCAATTCAAATTCCGCAGGTCCGAAGAAACAGAATTCAGGGTCTATAATTTTCACCCCATCGTCGGTTTTCATCCAACTGGCTGGGTAGAAATCGCCGTGTAAAAGCGTTTTGCCATCGGCAAGATATACTTCGCCTAGCTCTAATACTTTCTTTACGTAAGCCTTGTCGGCTTTCAATCGGGTAGCTACATCGTTTAAGCCAGTGGTAAAGGCATCTAGGTCCATCCCGTTATCATCCAACAATGGGAACACGAATAGATGCTCATGATTCAGTCGGCGCATAGCCCTGTTGGGGATGCGTTCTTCGGTTGTATCAGTAGTATATTGTTGATGTAGATGCGTGATGAATCGCGTTAGCTGGGCTATATCTGCCTCGCTAATGTATTCGTCTTTATCGTAAATGTAGGTGAAGTCGTTATATCTGCCAAGGTCTTCCAGCACTAGAACACTGCTTTCCGGGTCTAAACCCACCATTCGTGGAGTGAAATTCCGTAGCGACTCTCGCATTTGAATAAGCTGATAGAATTGTCCTTCTACAATTGCCCGCTCGGCAGGAGCATCTATTTGGGGAAACTTCTCTACCCACGAACGAGATTGCTTTACGATGAGCGACTGGCCCACCATATCTACCCTAAGGGTAAGGTTCATGTTACCGTCTCCCGCTCGGGCTATAGACATTATCTTATCGCCGGGAAAAGTCCAACCGTGGTCTTTCAGGTAAGCTTCAAGCTCGTCCTTTCTGGTCGCATCTACAAAATAGGCACTGGGTACCTCGCGTTCAAATCTGCCCCGTAGGTCGGGCATTTGTTCATCCGTTTTCGCCATAGCCAAGCAAATTAGCTTAAGTGCCAGAATAAAACAACGATGCCGTGGGCTTTTTGGTCAAATTGTTACTTTTATGACGATCAACTGACGACTATGTATAAAGCAGATATTTTTTCGGGAAAAGTGGTATTGGTAAGCGGTGGCGGAAGCGGTATCGGGAAATCGATAGCACGGCAATTTTTAGAATACGGAGCTACCGTTTATATCGCTTCGCGGAAGAAGGAAAAACTAGAGAAGGCCCATGTTGAATTGAGTAAGCTAGGCCCTTGCCATATTGTGGAACTTGATATTCGCGATACCGAGAACATCGGTAAAGTAGCAGCCCATATTAAAGAACAAGAAGGTAGGTTAGACATTTTAATAAACAATGCTGGCGGGCAATTCCCATCAGCTGCCGAAAACATCAGCGAGAACGGTTGGAATGCAGTGATAAACACCAACTTGAACGGTACCTTCTACATGACCCAAGCTTTCAGTAAGGAGTTTTTCATTCCACAGAAACAGGGTATTGTGGTGAATATTATCGCCAACATCTATCGTGGTTTCCCGGGTATGAGCCACACCGGTGCTGCCCGTGCTGGAGTTGATAATTTGACTAAAAGCCTAGCGGTAGAGTGGGCTCCACATAATATCAGACTGAATGCCATTGCCCCTGGCATCATCAAAAGTACTGGGCTAGAGCAATATCCACCAGAGATGATGAAGGGTATAGCCAAGATCATTCCTATGAAGCGATTAGGTACTACTGATGAAGTAGCCGACCTTACTTTATTCTTAGCTTCGCCTTTATCGAATTATATTACGGGACAAACCGTTTACATTGACGGAGGAAGCAGCCTGTGGGGCGATATGTGGGAAATACCCGAACCTAAAGAAGACTAACATGAACTTACTAGTAAAATTACTTATCTCAACAGCAGCAGTAGCTGTTACCGCTTGGTTATTACCTGGCATTCATATTGAAGATAATTTTTGGACTGCCGTATGGGTGGCCATAGCCTTATCTGCCCTAAATGCCTTTGTTAGGCCCATATTGGTTGTACTAACTATACCTGCCACTATACTTACCCTAGGCTTATTTATGCTAGTGGTAAATGGTATTATAGTTTATCTGGCCGATTGGTTCATCACTGGTTTTTACGTTGATGGATTCCTTTGGGCTATACTGTTCAGCATCATTGTGGCTATCGTTAACTCCTTTTTTGAGAGTTTGGTGTTGGATAAGGGGAATAAGCGGAAAGGTTAGTATTATTTTAAGTTATAAAACAGCATAGTACCACGCTGTAAAATCCTCCCAAATACACTCTGATCGGACCATAATTATTCGCTTGACAAAAACTATTTTCATTTAATTCTAAGTTTTAAAAAAATAGTTTCCCTTGTGTTCATTTCTTGAAAGTGCTATTTCTAGCATAATATTATCACTAATTTGTAATCTACTGGCTGTCAGTGATACATTTATTTTCACTAACCGATATAAAACTATTGCAAGAACCAAAAATTAGTAGAAAACTTTACTATCACGAAGGCTAAATGATATGCCTGTTCTGTTCTTTTTCTTCGCTTCTTATTATTAACCTTTTAAGTGAAGTTCTATGTACCGGTCTATCATTATCACTGCGATGCTACTTCCATTTGTAGCCGTTTCGCAAAACACTGCTGAATTATTTTATTACCTACCTTCTTACACCAATATCACGCTTCCCGAAGGAATACCAGAAATTCAAGTAAAGAAGCGCACAGCTGGTACATTTGATGCTCAGCATTACATCATGAGTACCTTCAACTTTATACCTGATGAGTTAGATTGGGTATTTATTTACAGCTTAGATGAGCAACTGAAAAACAGCCCGAACTTTGCTATACCTACTTATGCTAGATCTTCTGTAGACCAAGGCATCTGGATATTTGAGCATAACCAGGCTACTGGTCTTTATACCTTCAATCAGTTTCAAGAGAAGGAATTTTTGATGGAAACTTTGACTATAGACGAAGACTTTAACGTATTGCCAGACACGATGAAAAGCTTAGAGGCTCACGTTATGGCCTTACCGCTTTCAGAAAACACCTATTTAAGTAGTGGGTATACGGTAGACTTGGTTGATTCAGTAGGTATACAAACTATCGATATTAGAGAATATGGCACACATAACATTGTGGAGCGTTGGTCGCCCTTAGATAGTGTGTTTGGAATACCCAACATCGAGGCACGCAGTTATTTAAACAAAATGCGCCTTGTTCCCTCATTGGGCGATAACATGAAAGACATTGGTCACCAAAACGGCTACACCATATTATTTGGTGATAGTGATACTTCTTTCATACTATCGCACAGGCATTTGGGTTTAATACATGTAGGGCGTAATGCTAATGGTATACTTGCCTTTCGCGGTATGATACATGGCAGTGATGTAAACGAAAAATATGATGACTGGACTTGGTTCGGTGATTCAGTTTCCATAAACTCACAACATGCCCCTATTGCATTAGATGCTTATGGAGATACCGTGGAAGTATTAGTTTGGAACAACAACAACTTAGGAACACCTAGAAATAGCGAAATAGTATTGCTTAAAATGATACTTAGCAAGAAGGAGATATATGCTAAAAAGCGTCGCCTTTCTTCTTCAGTAGCTATGGGTAACACCACTTTACTTTTGAGAGATGGCGAGGTAATGGGTAACGTGAATGTTTTTGATGACTTCAATAACAGACAATTCACTTTTAACCACGGAATTGGTGGCACACCACTGTTCGATGTAGATGGTGATGCCGTAAGCAACGGTATTATTCAAGGTAACGACATCCTTTTTGCTGTATCGTTCGGTGAGCAGAGTTCACGAGCTAATTACCAAACCTCCACCTCTAACATACCAAGTTTGGACGAACTACGCCCGTTAATAAGCTGCGTACCTTTAGATGATAAAGGTAAAGTGAGATTGTATGTAGAAGATAGTATAGCATATGCTAGCCCGCTTGAAGCTAACTGGGTTACCGGTAGCAAAGGATTTTCAATGGAAACTACATTGAAACCTGATTCTGCAACTGTTTACTTTAACTGGGTACGTAAGCCGGGTATGCAGGCCGAGGAATACATATTTGGTGTGTATTATCACGACCCAAATAATTCTTGTGCTAGAACTACTTCTTTGGCTAACACATCAAGATCATCTGTACAGTTTTTCCCTAACCCAGCAGTAGTCAATACAAGCATAACTTTATCAGGCTTAACACAAGCAGAGTTTGAAAATCTAGAAGTTTACAATTCTTTGGGACAGTTGGTTAAACACAGCGTGACTCAAGGTGGTACCTTAAACATTCATAGTAGTGCAGTAGGAATTTACCAAATTAACGGAGCCTCATTCCATACTCAATTGGTGATGGTTAAAGCCGAGTAACATAAGACCTTGTTAAAAGATAAGAGGCTTTAAGAAGTATACTTTTAGCTTTTAACAAGGCCATATCTCTTTTTTCGTCGAAAAAGCCAAGCAATAAAGCAACCTTTTTTGTAAATTGACTGTCTAGTGTTGGAACACACGAGGATATGATGATGAAGAACCTGTCACTTTTAGTAGCTTTTTTAGTGTTTGTGAGTATCAATTTTACTTCTTGCGATAAGAATGAACCTACGCAAGAACCAACTAATACCTACAAGCCCAATGAAAACCCTACTGTAGACCCCGACTATATATGTAATGGTCACCCCGACCTTTGTGATAAGCGATATGATGAAATAGTTTACATCACCACGCACAAGTCATACAGCTATGCTGAAGGTCCTCGCCCATTCAATAACCCTTACCAACCATTCACTATCAACCAACAATTAAAAGACGGCGTACGTGGTTTATGGCTTGATATACACTCTAGCAATAGCACTACTACTGGTACAGCTACTGTATTTGATGGCAGCAATAGCGGAGGGGAAGAAGCACTTGAAAATGTGTTTAAAGAGATAAGGATATTCTTAGACAATAATGATAATGAGGTCATTACGCTATTCATTGACCCATTTGTAACCAGTGAGATAATAGACTTGACCCTAGTTCAGGCAGACTTGAAGCGCTACTTACACATTCAGCAGACCGACCAAGAGTGGCCTTTATTGCGAGATATGATAGCTGCGGATAAACGTTTAGTCATCTTTTCTTTTGTTGATGAATCTCCTAACTGGATGCACTACGCTTGGGACTACATGAGTGCTACTAGCGATGATGTGGCTAACACGGTAGATTTCAGTTGTCAAATAATAAATGGAATAGACGAAAGAGACCTCTACATGGTGAATCACTTCATTAGTGAAGATGTACATCAAGGTAATTCTCTTGATAAAGCATCTACAGTTAATCGTAATCCATTCTTGATAAGCCGCCTACTAGGTTGTATTGATGATAATCAAAAGACCCCTAATTTCTTAGTGGTTGACCATTACAATGTAGGAGATGTATTTACAGTGGTAGACATTATCAATGAGGTAGACCGAACTGGTATTACCAATGGCCCAACTAACGAGCCTACCTTAATACATAACGTAATACCGGGAAGACCCATACGTCAAGACTTTTCCGTAGATAATAAATAATAGGGTACGTTAGTATTCTGCTATCATAGACTTAAATGGTCTCCACCAATGCATTTTTGGTTCTGGTGCTTTAATCACTATCCGCTCTTTCTTTATCGGATGTTCAAAAGCTAAACTTGCTGCATGTAAGCATATGGAACGGTCGTGGTTTCTATCATGATAACCGTATTTCAAGTCACCTAATATAGGAGCACCTATAGCACTCAACTGTAACCTTATCTGATGCTTACGGCCAGTTAGTAGCTTTACGCGAATAAGGTTGTACCCATCTATTCGGGCAAGCATTTCATATTCCAGTTCGGCCCATTTACCACCCTTTTTATTCTGCTTCCTATCCGTCTTCATTATATTATGACCAGGTAGCTGATAGATGTAATGCTTTAGATGGTCAGATTCCATCTTCGGTCTTTCCTTAGTAATTGCCCAGTAATACTTCTCTATCGCACGTTCTTTAAACAGCTTCTCCATTCGCTCAGTACCCTTGCTTGTTCTTCCAAACAACATTACCCCAGTAACGGGTTGGTCTAGGCGGTGCAAACTACTTAAGAATACTGCCCCGGGTTTCTTGTATTTCTTGGCTATATAATCCTTTACGTACTCCCCTAAGTCAGGTTCTTCCGTCTCATCTGGTTGAGATAGTTGACCCGCCTTTTTATTGATAGCAATAAGGTGATTATCCTCATAGAGGACATCACTTTTCTCAAAAGCATCTCGCCAACTGACCATAACTGAATTATTGGATATATTCACCGAAGCAACAAAAGTAGAACAATGAAGCTGGGCGGCAAAATAGGGTTATTAGGAGGAGTAGGAATAGTAGTAGGTGGCGTAATAGGTATGGGGGTATACACCATGATACCCTCCATTGCTGCCAAAGCGGGTACTAGCACCTGGCTAGCACTTATCATTGCCTTGGTAGTGTCACTAATAAGCGTAGTACCCATCATTCAACTAAGTAGCGCCTTACCCGTAGCAGGTGGTGGTTATTTATGGACTAGTAGAATACTACACCCCATGATAGGTACACTGGTATCTAACTGGGCCATCTTTGGGGGTTCAGCATCGGTGTGTGTGGTATCAACGGGTTTAGCTCTACAACTGCTACCGCTTCTAACTTTCCCCATGTCGGTACATATGTTCTCCCTTTGTTTGGTAGGCGTTTTTCTCTTTTTCTACATGTTCGGCTTAAAGCTACAAACCAGTGTACAAGTGCTAATGAGCTTACAGATGCTCATTGCCTTGTTCATCTATATCATTTGGGCTTTTAGTAGCGATACTGTGGTTATTGAGCTATCGTATGCTCCTGTAGGCAACTTTGGTATTGCGGTGTTATTGGCATTTAACGTTTGCTTTGGCTTCCAAATAGTTACCGAACTGGGCGAAGAAATAAAAGACCCACACAAGAACATACCCCTAGCCTTATTTATAGGAGCTGCCTTGATATTGGTGATCTACCTAGGGTTAACGGTGGTATACATTGCTATGACAGGGCCATCTGTAGAGCAACTAACAGAATACCTGGCTGTTCACAACACCTCGCCACTAATTGATAGTGCAGAAGTTCTATTACCCAAGTGGGCTATGCACTTGTTATGGTTTGGGGCCATTAGTGCTGGGCTTACCAGTTATAATGCTGGTGCAATAGCCATTCCAAGAGAGCTGTTTTCACAAGCTCGCGATAAGATGTTACCAGAATCGTTAAGTAAAGTGAATCCACGATCAGGAACACCTATCCGTGCGGTTTTAGTCTTTTTTGCGGTGGTAGCTCTTATTCTTACCATTGGCCAAATAGCAGATAGCACAGGTATTATCGAAAGTTCTTTCTCTAATAATCCTATCGATTTTTATGGGTTCATGACCGTATGCGGCATCATGTTGCTCACCGTATTCTCTAGCACAGCAGCATGGAAATTACCCAATGCTTACCCCGAGCAATATCACAATGCTTATTTCAAACTACCTGTACCCTTATTGCGTGTATTTGTAATTGTTTCAATAATTACTTCAGTGGGTTTTGTGGGCTTCCTGTTTTACGAATCTCCAATAATTGCCTTGATATACGCAGTTATCACATCGCTTATCGTGATCTACTACACCCTACGGAAAAAGGCATTAGCCAAACTAGGCATTACCCCAGGAACCGTGCACGATATTTTGGGCGAATAAAAAATTGGCAATATTCTTGCACTCGCATTTAAACCAATTGCGAACTATACTATCAAACTGCTAATTATGAAGTCGATATTTTACCTACTACTACTTGTAAGCCTTGCTGCAACATCATGCACAAGTGCACTACAACCATTTACTGCTACTGATAAGAATAAGCTAGGGCTAAAGGAAGAACAGCTTAGGAAGGTGCAGTTCTATTTATCTGGCGACATTACACTACAACGAGAGGTAACCGAAGGCAGTGCTACCGAAATTGAAGAAGGAAAAATTACCATTGTTGACGGCAAAGAAGTAGAGCAGATAGTAATTAAGCGAGGAACCCCAGGGGTATTAGAATACTTTCCTGGTGATACCCGCATGGGCATTAGCTTTGAAGTAGGCGAAGGCCGCTACTTAATGTTTGGAATTAATCCAGATAAAGATGGTAAGTACTACCTGTTAGCATCGAAATGGAAAAGGGACAGATATGGTAAAACGGGTACCGTGAATTATGCAAAAAAAGAGTACCGCACATCTCCACAGAGTGCTTATGCTTACTTAATGGTAGATATGAAAAAGCTACGCAAATTCGACTTAGATCGTCGTCAAGTTGAGGGCAGAAAGATTGGCGACTAAGCTGCCGCGGTTCTATTTATATTCAGGGTAGCCTCTACTCCTTCTCGCTTACCATGATCATTTAACTCTTCTACCAATGGGTTCATTAGCTTAAACCATAATGGCGGGAACAAGGCAACAACAATAGACCCAGGGTACCCCGTAGGCAGTTGTGGTGCTTCGTTAAAGTGACGAAGTACTTGATACTTTCTACTCGCTAAATAATGATGATCGGAATGACGAGTAAGGTCGTACAAGAAAATGCGACCTAAAGTATGATCGGAATTCCAACTGTGCCAAGGCATGCACTTTTCATAACGGCCAGGGGCTAATTCTTTTCGGCGCAGGCCATAATGCTCAATGTAATTTACCGATTCTAGTAACAGGTAGCCACCCATAGCTGCCCCTATAAAACAAACACCAGCTAAAGGACCAAAAACCAAGAAAATAGCTAGTGTAAATACAAACTCTATTACATGAAAGCGCACCATTTCATTCTCCCAAGTATAAACTGATTGGTTACGTTCTGAAAGTCGCTTATTCTCAAGATGCCAAGCGCTTTTATATGCCCCGAAAATAGAACGAACCCAAAATGCATAAATAGGCTCATTCAATCGAGATGAAGCTGGATCAAGATCTGTTGCTACGTTCTTATGATGCCCGCGGTTATGCTCAATGAAAAAGTGCATATAAAGAGAAGTCAGCAATAATGCCTTCGACATCCACTGCTCGCTCTTTTTACGGCGATGGCCCAGCTCGTGAGCTACATTAATACCAATTACACCACAGCACATACCTACACTAATAGTCATACCAATAAGGTCAATAATGGGCATGGTAACAGTACTAACGGTATACAGAAAGTAGAATACCACCCCATATTGTAGTGGTACATTCAAGTACACCACATAGTCAAAAAATCGGTTAGCCTTATAGTCTTTCTCATCTTCCTTTGTTAAATTTTCATCCGTTCCCGTAAAGAACAACTCCATTATAGGGAAGACGACAAAGCCAATAATAAAGGTTAGAAATGACCAAACTCCGCCTAATGTAATAGCCACAATAGCTGAAATGGGAATAAGGTAACTGAGTAAGTATTTTAGATCTTTCATGCTCAAAAGGTATTTTAGCAGTACTAACTTAAGTAAAACTTTTTAAAAAGTAAACTATAAACCAGATAATAGTTTACACCTAAGCTAAGATGGGCAGGAAACCAGTAGACAAAAAACGAGTTAATAACCCCGAGCGGAAGAAGGAATGGTTGCATACCATCACCCCACTGTACATTAAGCACGGGCTTAAGCACTTCAGTATGAATGAAGTGTCGAAACAGCTTGGTGTTAGTAAGGCTACCTTATACAAGCACTTCAGCTCGCGGGAACAGATATTAGCTGAAGCATTAGACCTTAAGCTTTCTGAAATAGCCAATTTTAAAGATGACCTATTTGATGAGAGCCTACCTTATATGGAACGCTACTTCCGTTCATCTAAGGTATTTCTTACTGAAATTGGGGGTATATCTACTGAGTTTTTGGCCGATTTAAAAGAACTCTATCCTGCACTTTGGGAGAAGGTGGTTTTCTTTAGAAGCTATGCCTCTAGCCTGTTAATGCGTTTCTATCAATTGGGTAGTGAAAATGGAGTGTTTCATGATATAGACCCTTCCATTTTGGTAATTAATGATAAGCTCTTTTTCGATGCCATATCCGACCCCGACTTTTTGAAAGAGAATAATATTAGTATTCAAAAAGCTTTTAGAGACTACATCACACTCCGCCTAAATGGACTAGTAAAAAATGCAGATGCCGAAATAGACCTTACCAACTTAGATGAGCTGATGCCTAAATGATATAAAGGTCGTTCATTAGTACCTTCTTGTAGGAGGGGCCTAGTGGCAATGCTTTTTCACCTATATATAACTGAGAAGTATTTATACGTGTAATGCGGCTAACATTAGCTATATACGAACGGTGTACCCGCTGAAAAATAGCTCTAGGAAGTTTATTTTCAATAGCTTTCATGGTGGCTAATACGGTATGCTTAGCGTCATCCGTTTGTATGGTCACATAATCGCCAAGTGCTTCTATCCACTTCACTTTATCAAAGGGAATACTGGTATACATATTATCCTCTTTAATAAAAATGCTACTTACCCCTTCTAGCCTATCCTTCTTAAGCTGAAGTAATTCGCTTGCACGATGGCAGGCCCGGGTTAGTTGGGTAGTGGTAAGTGGAGTTTTAACAAAATCAATAGCCTGTATATCAAATGCCTCTACCGCATAGCGATTATGCGCAGAAACAACTACCACCATAGGCTTCACTTCAACGGAAGACACTAGCTTAGCTGCTCCACCGCCTTCTAACTCTGCATCTAACAATACCAAGTCTGGTTGGTGATCTATTAATGCCTTCACTGCTGTATCTAGATCATTACAAATAGCAACTAGCTCCGCATCTTGTTGATCACACATCTCTTTAATAGATGTGATAACACTTGAGTCGGTATGGGCTATCATAATTTTCATCGGGAGGCTAAAGTTACAGTAATTCCACAGCAATCGTACTTGAAATGGGGCTAATTACATCACGAAAAGACGTAACATTCCATACTCCATATCGTATGCAAGGGTTGATAGCGCACACTATCAATACAAAACTAAATGCATATACCCCATGGGACGCAGACGTATTAGCACCAGAGCTACCACTAAGCTCGAATTACAAGGAGTTAACAAATGGATGGTAATTGGCGCAATTATAGCCACTTGCTTTATTTCGGCAGGCTTTATCTACCTGAACTTTGGTACACAAGAAGAAGCTAAGGCTGCTGGCAGTAGTGGATATGGTTATTATAAAACACTGACCATTGATCACACTAAAGTAGATGGAAGTGGAACACTAACTGATGTTCCTATTCTAATTAGTCATACTGATGCTGCCCTTAAACTTAGTTCCAACGGTGGTAAAGTTGAAAATGGCTCTGGTTATGACATCGTTTTCACTACTGGAGATGGAAATACGGAACTTAACTATAAACTGACAAGCTACGATGCATCTAGCGGAGAGATAAAAGCTTGGGTAAATGTGCCAAGCATATCAGGATCTACGAATACCGATATACGTATGTACTACGGAAACAACAGTGTAACTACTGATGGTTCTAGCACAGCAGTCTGGGGAAATAACTATAAGGCTATATGGCAATTTGAGAACGACCCAAATACAGATGGTATACTTTACGATGCTTCGCCAAATGGTAATAATGGAACAAAACAAGGAAATACAAGCAGCTCCAACTATGTGAATGGAAAATTTGGTAAAGCTTGGTTTTTCGATGGTAGTAACGATAAGGTTACCGTACCTGATGCTGCCTCACTTCGTTTACAAGGTAGCATAACCCTGAGTGCTTGGGTTAGGCCAACTAACATGAGCAACAAGACCAAAGGGATAGGCGGTAAATGGTTAAACGATAACGCTAGTTATGGATTGATGTTAAACAACAACACAAGCCATCGCAAGATATTTGCCCATATGAACGGGAGCAACTACAACTCACCAAGTATATTCAGCGTAAGCAATAAAACATGGTACCACGTAGCAGTAGCTATTGATATGAGCGCTAAGAAAATTCGCTATTACTGGAATGGTGAACAAGTAGGAAGCGACGAAAGCTTCAACAATACCATACCTTCTACCAGCGCATTATTTGAAATAGGTAAAATGCCGAATGCTAATTACTGGAAAGGAGATATTGATGAATTCAGAGTATATGATGGCCTACTAAGTCCAGAACAACTAAATACCGAATACACCAGCCAAACAGCTCCTGAAAGCTTTTATACAGTTGGCCCTGAAAATGCTGTAACCACATCATCAGTTGGTAATGGATCATCTTCAACAGACTCCACATTCATAGATGGCTATTGTCAAAGAGTAGTGCTTACTATAAATAGCAGCAAAATTACGGGTAGCAGTCATACCGACTTTCCAGTATTAGTTAGCCTTACGGAAGACTACTTAAAGAGCGTAGCAAACGGCGGTGAAGTTGAAAACGAAAATGGTTACGACATCGCATTTACTTCGAACGATAGATCAACTCTGTTAGATCATCAACTAGATAGCTATGACCCAGTTACAGGTACTATTACTGCTTGGGTACGCATACCAACATTAGATGGTAATACTGATACCGACATCTACCTATACTATGGAAATAGTGCCGTAAATACCGACCCATCAGCAAATACCACTTGGCACAATGAGTACAACTTGGTGTACCACTTACAAGAAGACCCTAACGATGGTACCGCAGAAGATGAGAGCACTTTAAGTAACAACGGTTATAAAGAAGGTTCTACTTCCAGCTCCAATTATGTTGATGGACTTGTAGGAAAGGCCTGGTATTTCGATGGAAGCAACGACTACATTGAACTTGGAGATATTGACAAGCAAGATGGATCATTCAGTATGTGGTTCAAACCAAATAGCGATTTCAAGAGCAATACCAGTAACAGCCAAACACTATTAGCTAAATACCCTGACGGTGCAAACCACTTCACTTATGTGCTTTCTGGAACGGACAACAGCTATAACGAAGATGGCAAGCTTTACTTCAAAATAGAAGGAAGCCAAGCCAGTACTGAAAGAGTAGCAACTACGCAGAACTTCTGGGATAAAGACAACTGGTACTACGTATGTGGCACCTGGGGAAGCAGCCAAAAACTATATATAAATGGTCAGTTAGTAGATTCACATAACAACAACAATAGACTAGAAGATAATGCCGCTATTACTATAGGTGCAGGTATAGTTAACCAAGCCAGCAACCACTGGAAATACTTTAATGGCATTATAGATGAAGTAAGGCTGAATAGCCTAGTACAATCCGATGACTGGATAAGTACAGAGTATAATAACATAAGCGACCCTAGTAGCTTTATATCGACAGGTACACCGGAATCGTGTGTTATTGATAATGGCTCAACACCTGTAACTCCACCAGTTACTGTGGAAGTTGATACGGGTTATAGCTTTATTAAGAAGTTGACTACAGACCACAATTTCGTTTATGGTTCTGGTTCACATACTAACTTCCCAATAATGGTGAGCTTTACAGATAGCGATTTCCGTAACGTAGCTAATGGTGGTTTGATAACAAGCACCAATGGGCACGACATCATTTTTAAAGATGAACAAGGAAATGCTCTTAGTCACGAACTTGAAAAGTACGACCCAACTACTGGTGAATTTTTAGCTTGGGTAAATATACCTAGTTTACCAACTGGCACTAACTATTCGTTCTACCTGCTTTACGGTAATAGCAGAGTAACGGGAAGCACTTCTACTACTAACACCTGGAACAGCCATTACCAGGGTGTATGGCACTTTGAAGATGACCCAAATAGTAACGACTTAGATGATGCTACCTTAAATAGTAATAATGGTACCAAAGAAAGTTCTACCAGTTCAAGTAATTTCTCCGATGGACCAATGGGCAAAGCGTGGTACTTTGATGGTAGTAACGACTGGATAAGCTTTGGAATGCCTGAGAACTTAAAGTTTGATGGCAATACTGCTATTACCGTAACAGGATGGACAAAGTTTGACACTGATATACCTACAAATGTAAATGGCGACATGCCAATATGCGTAAAGGGTGATGGTATTAACGATGAAAAATACATGCTGGGTATAGATGATGGTGAAGTACTGAATGGTAGAATAACCACCAACACAGGTCACGAGCGTATCAACCAAGGAGACATTACTACTGGCGAATGGCAGTACTACGCCTTGCGCTATGATGGTAGCACTATGAAAGGCTACATTAATGGCAATGAGGTATACTCTATTTCAAAATCAGGTACTATGAAGCTTGATAGTGGTGACAACCTTAGAATTGGCCGCAGGCATGATAACCGCTACCTAAAAGGAATAGTAGATGAGGTAAGGATAAACGACCAAGCCTTAAGTCAAGGTTGGATAAAAACAGAGTACTATAATGTAATGCAAGGTGACGATCTACTAACCATAGAAGATGCTGGTGGTCATGTTTGGAAAGGTGTGGTAAGTACTGATTGGGAAGAACCAGGTAACTGGGTATATGATAATCCACCTACGCAGAACGATTCTGCCATTATACCTCCAAACACACCATATCAACCCATAGTATCAGTAATTCAGGATGCGATCTGTAAAGATCTGAAAGTTAACCTTGGAGCAAACCTTACACTAAGTGGTAATGCTAAGCTCACGGTAAAAGGAGATATTACTAACAACGGAACATTCAATTCAGGAACAGGAACAATAGAACTAAAAGGATCTAAAAAGCAAACAGTTTCTGGTATTGGTTCAATTGCGTTCAATAACCTTACAATAGACAACTCATCTCCTGAAGGTGTGCATGTAGAAAGGTCGATAACGGTAAGTAATGTACTTAACCTTACTAACGGTATAGTAATAACTAACGACACACTTTTTGTGACCAACACAAGCGAAGATGCCATTAGCAATTATGGGCCTACCAGCTACATTACTGGTGTTTTAGGAAGGTGTATGCCGCTTCCAGACCCAGGAGCTATTGGAGGCACAATAAATGGTGGTGAGATATACGAATTCCCAGTAGGTAACCCTAGTCAGAATGGTTATCACTTAGCCCGAATTCGCAACAATGGCTTAGAGGGTACTTCATGTATAACCGTAAGCTTCTCTGACCTACGAAACCATGATGACAATGCTATGGTAGATGTAGAGCAGCAGCTTGGCTATAAGCGAATTGCAAATGAAGGCGTGTGGCATGTAGAGCCTGATATGGAACCCACTGGTGGATCATACGACATCATGCTATCTATCCAGAATTTTGATGGCCTGCACGATAACAAATTCGGTATTGTTAAACGACCAATTGGTTCGGCTGACCCGAATGCTTGGAGCAAGGGTAAT
>CAYGTK010000084.1:0-16005 GCA_964352775.1 uncultured Chitinophagaceae bacterium | reverse complement strand
ATTGATGAATTCATCAAATGGTCCTAAAACTATTAGCAAGCAAGATATTAAGGCAGCTCGTAATGCTTCAATTAACGCTTATCGCGCTAACAATGCTAATAAAGCTAGAGCAATTGATATTACATTGGTAGTAGATTATGGCTTTTGCGAAGAAGAAGCTGCTATTGCTGATGGATTTGACTATGAAGAATTTGTTTGGGATGTGAACCGTAACAACGAAGAAGTTGATTACCCATCTTTCGACTGGATATTAGTTGACTTTATTGCACCTGGCTTAGGTGGTATTAATGTAGACGACCCAAATGCGGTGTGTTCTTCATTTGATATTACTACAGCAACGCTTGATAGTGTAATACTTCTTCACGCATATGAAAACATAACTGGTAGTGTTGATACACTTATTGTTACTGTATACGATGGTAACTTCGGTTTTCTTGCAGCAACTAATGATGTTTCTCCTGCTTCAGTGATACTTTCACGCGACACTTTCATTTCTGGTGTTAACTTTTTATCAGGTGCTGCTTTACAGTTAGACCCTTTTACTTACGTGCCAAGCACTCCTGTAGTATTGGCTACTGGTGAAACTTTTGCTGTTCAAGTAGATTTTAGAGGTGATACTGCCAATGCATACAATTTCCTTGCTGGATATCGTGATGAGTGTGCTGGCGATGAAGGTGCAAGCGAAGGTCCATTTGCTGGAAATAGCTTTTACTTGATCAATGCAAACCTAACTCCAGGTGGAGGACCTCAACTTACAGGTATTAACTCTGTAGGTTTCACTTTCCCAACTTGTGGTGAATTTTTCACTCAAAACTGGGGCATGCAAGCATGGTTAACTGCAACTGTGGAATTCTCTGCTGAAATAGCAGCTAGCTCTACTAGCGGCTGTGACGGTGATGTAATTAATCTTGATGGTATCGTAAGTGGTAACTCAGGTGCTACACTTAACTACGCATGGTCAACAACTAATGGAACACTTACTAGCCCTACAGGCTCTCAAACTTCTCTAGTGTTAGGTTCTACAAATGCTACAGTAACTTTAACTGTTGATGATGGTATTGATACCATTACTGCTACTTTAAATGTTACTTCAAATGCTATTTCTGTTTCTCTTCCAGCTGCTATCGGCTTAGATTGTGGCGAAGATTCACTTTTAGTAGCTCAAGTATCTGGTGTACTTCAAGGTTCTCAGTACGCTTGGACTGGTCCTTCTGGACCAAGTACTTCACCTACTTATACTGTAGGTAATCCTGGAGCACTAAGTGTACAAGTTACTAATGCATTCGGTTGTTCTGATGATGCCAACAGCTTAGCTACATTTAACGGTATTAATCAGGTTCTTGATTTTGATGTTAGACTGACTTGTCCTAATACTCCAGATCCTGAATGTTATGCAATAGGTCTTCCTATTACCTTCTTTAACCAGTCTACTGAGCAAACTGGATGGAACTTCTCTTGGGATTACACAGAAGGAAATACTACTCTTGAGGAGCCAACGATTAACTTTAGTGCTACAGGTTCTGATATTGCTATTACATTAACTGCTACACAAGTTGGAAATGCTAACTGTTCAATTTCATTCACTCAGTTGATCGATGTATTACCTACAGGTTCTTGTATTTGTCCAAATTCAGTTAATGATAGTTATTTGAACCAGTTCATCGATGTATATCCTAACCCTAACAACGGTCAGTTCTCTATTAACTTCCGTGACCTAGGAACTGAGGATGTAACTATTGAAGTTTACAACTTACAAGGTCAGCGTGTATTCAATAGCGCTACTAGCCTTACAGGTGGTAACACTTACGAAACTGTTGACATTACTACACATGCAAATGGTGTATACTTAGTTAAAATGACTGTTGGAAACGACGTGTTGACTAAGACTATTACTTTAAGCAAATAAGACAACGTTCTTGTAAGAACAAGATCTTAAGTGAAAAAAGCCGCTCCAAATTTGGAGCGGCTTTTTTTATTGGTATATACTGATGATCAATTTCCTTCCTGAAGCCCTATCTCTAAACTCACCCAAATAGATGCCCTGCCAAGTCCCAAGAACCAAGCGGTTATTGATAATAGGAATGCTAATAGAGTTTCCTGTAAGTACCGATTTTACATGAGCTGGCATATCGTCGGAGCCTTCGTAAGTATGGGTGTATTCTGGTAAGTCTTCAGGCACTAACCTATCAAAACTAAAATCCATATCCACCCTTACGGAAGGGTCGGCATTTTCATTGATGCATAAGCCTGCTGAGGTATGCATAATGTAAATATTAAGAAGGCCATTCTCTGGTAGTTGAGGAACTGCTTGAAGCACTTTATCGGTTATCAAATGAAATCCCCTAGAAAAGGCGGGTAGCTGAAGATGAACATGCTGAACCATAAGCTGTTTTTTACAAAAATAGCCAAGTAGTCATGGAGTATGGCTACACCTCAAAACTGTATTTTTACCCCGTGGAAGAAGAAGTAGAAAAGAAACGCCGAATTAGCCTCAGTGAATTAAAGGAAGCGCTTAAAATATATCGCTTCATAAAACCCTATAAAGGCACTTTTGCCATAGGTTCCGTTTTCTTAGTACTCTCTAGCCTTACCGCATTGGCATTCCCATTTGTTATTGGTGAGTTAGTAGACTCTACCAGTAGCAATCTTCAAGGGCAGAGTAACCTCTTTCAAAATTTGAGTATAAACGAAGTAGCCCTTGTGTTACTTGTTATTTTAGTATTACAGGCTATTTTCTCTTACATGCGGGTCATCCTGTTCGCAACAGTTAGTGAAAAAGGGATGGCCAATGCCCGTGAAGAGTTATACAACAAGATGATAACCATGCCCATCCCCTTCTTTGAAGAGCGTAGGGTAGGTGAGCTTGTAAGTCGTATCACCAATGATGTTACCCAGCTTCAAGATACCATTTCAACCACATTGGCAGAGTTCTTAAGGCAGATAGCTACTCTATTGATAGGTATTCCCATTCTCTTCTGGTTATCATCTAAGCTTACGCTAGTTATGCTGGCTACTTATCCAGGCATTATATTGGTAGCTGTAATATTCGGTAGGTTCATTCGTAAGCTATCGAAAGAAACGCAAGATGCGCTGGCGGACACCAACGTAAGAGTGGATGAGACCCTACAGGCCATTCATGTGGTGAAAGCATTTGCAAATGAGCTTTTTGAAATAGGCCGCTACCGTTCGTCTATGGATAAAGTAGTTCACCTTGCCCTGAAAGCAGCACGCTATAGGGCAGCCTTTATATCCTTTATCATCTTTGGATTATTTGGTGGTATTGTATTGGTATTATGGTACGGCGTTAGGCTGGTAGATACGAATGAAATGACAGTAGGTAAGCTTACCTCGTTTGTGATGTATACCGTGTTTATTGGTGGATCGCTAGGTAGTCTCGGCGATATTTATGCCAAAATATTGAAGACCATTGGTGCCACAGAACGAATAAATGATATACTGGAGGAAGAGTCAGAAGTAGACACCACTACATTTAAAGCTTTAAGCCTTATTGGTAAAGTACGCTATACGGATGTAGCTTTTAACTACCCCAGCCGACCAGAAGTAGAAGTACTGAAGTCTTTATCGTTTCAGGTAGAACCTGGGCAAGTTGTTGCTTTAGTTGGGCCAAGTGGTGCTGGTAAATCGACTATAGTACAACTGCTCATGAGCTTTTACCCAGTAGGCAAGGGCTCTATAACCATTGATGATAAAGAACTGAGTGGATACGATAAAACGGCATTAAGAAAGCATATCGGTATAGTGCCGCAGGAAGTTATTTTATTTGGAGGTACGATAAGAGAGAATATTGCCTACGGAAAACCAGAAGCTACCGATGCAGAGATAATAGTAGCAGCAGAGCAAGCCAATGCCCGCGACTTTATTGATAACTTCCCAGAAGGACTAGATACATTGGTTGGTGAGAGAGGTATTAAACTATCAGGAGGGCAGAAACAGCGTGTAGCTATCGCCAGAGCCATTTTAAAGGACCCTAGGATACTTATCTTGGATGAGGCGACTAGTTCTTTAGATTCTGAATCGGAGAAGCTGGTACAAGATGCTTTGAATCGCTTAATGACCAATAGAACTACTATTGTTATAGCTCACCGGTTATCTACTATTCGAAATGCTGATAAAATACTGGTAATAGAAAATGGCGTAATAGCCGAAGAAGGAACACACGAAGAGTTGATGACTAAAAGCGATGGCTTATACAACCACTTGGTAGAACTTCAATTTGAAGGCCAACAGGCTTCGTAATTAGGCTAGGAAATCGAGCACAGCTTCAAAGAAAAGCTTCGGTGCTTCAGCATGCACCCAATGACCTGCTTTAGGAATACTTATAATCGCTACAGGATTGAAGTGATTAGCAAATTCAGCTTCATCTTCCTTTGTAATGTATCCTGATAGTTCTCCCTTAATAACAAGTGTTGGCACTTCCACCTGACTGGTGCTAACTACAGCGCCACTAACATAATCGTAGTCGCGATAGAGTATCTCTAAATTCGGTTTCCACACGTATTTGCCGTCTTCCCTATCCAAGTTCTTTAAAATGAATTGGCGCACGCCAAAATCAGGCAGACTATCCTCCATAGCTTTATTTGCCTGTCCTCTACTTTTTATCTCCTCTAAGGGCAGATCGAACATAGCCTTAAAAATACTATCGTGACCACGTGAGTATTTTTTGGGAGCAATGTCTACTACTATCAGCTTATCTACCTTGTCAGGATTTTCAGAAGTAAATTGCATTACCGCTTTTCCACCCATGGAATGACCGATAATGGAAGCCTTGGTCAAGTTTTGTTGTTCATAGAATTCCAGCAGATCATCTACTATCTCTGAATAACTATGGCTAGCCGTATGCGGCGATCGCCCATGATTACGTATGTCTACCGTAAATACTTTGAAACCTTGTTCCGCAAATTGGCGGGCTAGTGTTTGCCAATTATCGAGCGAGCCTAATAGGCCGTGAAGAATGATCAAAGGTTGGCCCTCGCCAAATACCTTGTAATTCAATTCCATTAATACAGCTTCTTACGTTTGTTAAAGTAAGGTATCAGTATCTGGCTGAAGTCTTTGGCAATGTCGGCCTCTACAAAGTCTATTTTGTACTGGGTACACTTCAGTTTCAGGGCTTGACGATACTCTTCCATCTGCTTCACGTAGTGATCTTTCACTTGATTGGCTTGCAGTTTCACCTTCTCGCCTGTTTCCATATCCACGAATTCGTACGGGCGGTTCTCGAATTCGAAATCCAACTCATGGGCCTTATCCACTACATGGAACATAACCACCTCGTGGCGATTGTATTTTAAATGTTGTAGAGCTGAGAATAATTCTTCTGCTTCCTCCACATTATCCATCATGTCGCTAAATATCATTACTAGTGATCGACGGTGTGTGGTTTCAGCTATCTGGTGCAAGCACTTGGCTGCAGCTGTTCTTTTATTAGCATCAGGTTGCTTTAGTAAAGCCTCCATTTTACCGAACATCAATTTATGATGTACTTGGGTAGTTCTAGCTCGTGTATTCTCTTCTACTTCATCGGAAAATACTGATAAGCCAACAGCATCGCGTTGCTTTTTTAGCAAGTGCATCAATCCAGCAGCACAGACAATAGAGAAGTGGATCTTCTTAAAGTCCTTATCCGCCGGGTAATACATCGACGAACTGGAGTCGATAACTATTTGACACCTTAGGTTGGTCTCTTCTTCAAATTTCTTAACGAATAACTTATCCGTTCGGGCATACACCTTCCAGTCGATGTCTTTCACAGACTCACCTGGGTTGTAGAGTCTATGCTCTGCAAACTCTACCGAGAAACCATGGTATGGGCTTTTGTGTAGCCCTATAATGGTACCCTCTACTACCTGCTTAGCTAGCAGTTCTAAATTGTCTAGCTGATGTAGTTCTGTTAAATGCTCTATTGATGTCATGCCTTGTCGAAGATAACCTTACCCCAACGAACAAAAAAGAAAGGGAAGTATGATTTATACTTCCCTTTCCAAAATATTATTCGCTTTAAGCTTACATGTGGCTTTTAAGCTTCTCTTCTAATACGCTTTTAGGTACTGCACCAACTTGCTTATCTACCACTTCACCATTTTTGATGAACAATAAAGTAGGAATATTGCGGATACCATACTTAGCACTGATCTCTGGGTTATGATCAACATTCACTTTTCCGATAACAGCTTTACCGTCATATTCGGTTGCCAATTCTTCGATGATCGGACCAATTGCTTTACAAGGTCCACACCATTCTGCCCAAAAGTCTACAATTGATACTTTGTCCGACTCCAGTACTGTTCCTGCGAAGTTGTTATCTGTTAATTCAAGTGCCATAAGCTGTATAAGTTTTATTTAGTTATTCGAATCAGCAAAATTAACAAATTAAGGTCGGAAGAGTTCCCAAAAAGGCTCAACCTAGCTCATACTTCAAGGTTTGATGCTCATCTAGGTAAGCCAATACATCGTTATTCAGGTCTATTTTGTAATTAGCACTAAATAGATCGACCTTAATTTTTTCATCAACATCAAAGAGTGATAGCTGTATCATTTCTGGCCCAGGATGCTTCGTAAAAATAGCTTCCATTTCTTTTATCAACTCTTCCGTCAAAGCATCTACAGCCAATCGTATCTTAATACCATTCGAAAGCTTAGAACGTAGTTCTGATAAGAGTTCTACCTTGGTCACCTTAAACTCAAGCTCGTCTGTATTCCCCCATTTTCTAGCTTGAATACTTCCAACGATGTACAAGAAATAGCCCTTTTCCAAAAGCGACTTATACTTCAAATAATCATCAGAAAAGAACATCATAGAGAGGCTACCATTGTAATCCTCAATGGTTAAACTACCGAAGGGCTTACCATTTTTAGAAACTCGGTGCTGTGCCTCAGATGCTATTCCAGCTATTTTAACTTCCCTACCCTTGTAGGGAGTAAGGTCTTGTAACTGACCTAAATTGGTATTGCAATATGTATTCAACTCAAACTTGAAATCATCCAACGGGTGACCCGATATGTAAATACCTACTAGTTCTTTCTCCTTATTCAGCTTCTCCAATAATCCCCAAGGCTCAGCGTGTGGTATTGGTGGTTCTGGTAATTCTACTGACGATCCGCCTCCAAATAGCGATGCTTGTGCTGAATTTTCATTCTCTTGATGAGAAGAGCCATAACGTACCACATTCTCTAAGAATGAGCGTCCCCCCATATCTACAAAGTAAGATGCGCGATGCACTTGATCGAAAGAATCGAAAGCGCCAGCTAGGGCTAAGTTCTCTAAGTTCTTTTTGTTGACCGTTCGTAAGTTAACTCGCCGAACTAGGTCAAATACGGAATTGAACAACCCATTTTCTTTACGGTCGGCTACAATAGTATCTACGGCATTTCCACCAACTCCTTTTATTGCACCTAATCCGAAACGTATCTCGCCTTTGTCGTTTACTGTGAATTTGTAAGCGCTCTCATTAATATCAGGACCCAATACAGGAATACCCATGCGCTGGCATTCTTCCATAAAGAAAGTCACTTTCTTTATATCACTCATGTTATGTGTGAGCACCGACGCCATATATTCTGGCGGATAATTGGCCTTTAAAAATCCAGTATGGAAAGCTACAACAGAGTAACAAGTAGAGTGCGACTTATTGAAGGCATAAGCAGCAAAAGCCTCCCAGTCTTTCCAGACCTTCTCGGCTATTTTCACATCATGCCCACGCTCTTCACATCCATTAAGGAATTTGGGTTTCAGCTCATCAATGATCTCTTTCTTTTTCTTACCCATTCCCTTCCGAAGCATATCTGCTTGGCCTTTGGTAAAGCCCGCTAGCTTCTGCGAAAGTAACATCACTTGCTCCTGATAGACCGTAATACCGTATGTTTCCGCTAGGTATCCCTCCATATCGGCTAGGTCATAGGTAATAGGCTCTCTACCTTGCTTACGCGCTACGAAGTTGGGAATGTACTCCAATGGACCCGGCCTATACAAGGCGTTCATCGCAATAAGGTCACCGAATTTATCTGGAACTAACTCCTTCAAATACTTCTGCATACCTGCCGACTCGAACTGGAACGTACCATTAGTTTCCCCCCGCTGATAAAGCTCATAGGTTTTCTGATCAGAAAGGTCAATCTCATCAGGGTCTATCTTAACACCATGCCTTTCTTCTACTAGCTTAATGGCATCCTTAATGATGGTTAGGGTCTTTAGACCCAAGAAATCCATCTTCAACATTCCTGCTGATTCTACCACGCTATTATCAAACTGTGTTACAGGAAGATCGGAATCTTTAGCTACCGCTATTGGCACGTAGTTAGTAATAGGCGCGGGCGTAATGATCACCCCACAAGCATGAATACCCGTATTCCGAACAGAGCCTTCCATCTTCCTAGCCTGCTGCATGGTTTTAGCAGATAGGTCATTTCCTTGAGCTAGTTTGATTAGCTCTTTCGCTTTGTCCAGCTGATCGCTATTGAGTTTAGCGCTCAATTCTTTTGGCGACAGCCCAAATAGTTTCGCTAAGGAGGTATCAGGCATTAGCTTAGCCAATCGGTCGGCATCACCCAATGGAAGCTCCATCACCCTAGCCGCATCGCGAATAGATGACTTGGCAGCCATAGTACCATAAGTGATTATTTGTGCTACTTGATCTTTACCATATTTATCGGTAACCCATTTAATTATCTTGTCTCTACCTTCATCATCAAAGTCAATATCAATATCGGGCAGTGATATACGGTCAGGATTTAAGAAACGCTCAAAAAGCAGATCGTACTTAATAGGATCTACATTAGTGATACCCGTACAATAGGCTACCGCCGAACCCGCTGCCGAACCACGTCCTGGCCCTACGGAAACGCCCATCTTTCTAGCCTCGCTCGTAAAATCTTGTACAATTAAGAAATACCCAGGATAACCCGTATTCTTTATCGTGGCCAACTCAAAATCAAGCCGTTCCCGTATTTCATCTGTTATTTCAGGATAACGTCCTTTAGCACCCTCATAAGTCAGGTGGCGGAGATAATCATCTTCCGTTTCAAAGCCTGCAGGTATATCAAATTTCGGAAGCAATACATCCCGCTGGAGTTTATAGGGCTCTACCTTCTCTATTATTTCAGCGGTGGTGGCGAGTGCCTCTGGCATATCGGAGAATAAAGCCGCCATTTCTTCGGTAGACTTGATATAGAATTCATCATTCGGGAAACCGTAACGAAATTCCCGACCTCGTTTACCGATATACTTCTTCGGCTTATTAACCGATTCTGCATCCTTAACACAAAGTAGAATATCATGCGTTACAGCATCTTCTCTTACATCGTAATAACTACTGTTGGCCGCAAAGTATTTAACATCATGTTTCTTACAGAAACGTAGTAAGGTCTCATTAACTACCTGCTCTTCTTCTAAGCTGTGGCGGTTCAACTCTACATAAAAATCCTCGCCAAATTGCTCCTTCCACCAAAGGAAGGCTTCCTCTGCCTGTTGCTCGCCAACATTCAATATCAAATAGGGTATCTCTCCCCAAAGCCCACCAGTTGTGGCTATTAAGTTCTCTTTATATTGTTCTATCAGCGCCTTATCTATCCTAGGAACGTAATAGAACCCCTCTGTGTAAGACATGGAGCAGAGCTTTATCAAATTCTCATAACCAGCCTTGTTCTTAGCCAACAATACCTGTTGCGAACCATTGTTCTGACGGGTTTTATCTAGCCGATCTTCCGTTACGTTCAGTTCACAACCTACTACTGGTTTAATACCAGCAGCTAAGGCCTCTCTAACAAAAACAAATGCGCCGAACATATTACCATGATCGGTTAAGGCGATGGCTGGCATATCCATGGCCTTAGCCTTGGTGACCAAGCTTTTTACTTTACTAGTGGACTGTAGCACCGAGAACTGACTATGACAATGCAGATGAGAAAAAGAGCTTGCCTTAGCTATTACTTCCTCATCCAGATCTGTAGTAACTATTTTATTGCCTGCAGCTTTAGCCTCTGGCGCATATGGATCAGGGAATGACTCTGCTTTAATGCCAACTGGCTCGATCACCGTTGGGTTTACCTCACGGAAACGCTGCATTGTGGCAACATCCCAAGACAGCCGTTTTTCGTCAATTATCCCTAAACGCACCAATTCAAGAAAACAACGCGTAGTTGCTTCTACGTCATAGGCCGCATTGTGCGCCTCGGCGAACTTAGCACCGAAAAGCTTTTCGTGTAATTCCTCTAGTTTGGGCCATTTAAATTGCCCCCCTCTACCACCTGGCAAGGCGCAGTAGGCTATTGATTCATCTTTAGTGTCTATCGCCTCATAGTCTAGCATTGGGTTAGCTAGATCGGAACGCAGGTACTCTGCTCCCATGATATTGAGATCGAACTCTACATTATGTCCAACTACGAATTTGGTTTTGGCTAGGGCAGTATCAAATTCCTTCAATACCTCTGACAAGGGAATACCCTTTTCAGAGGCAATGTCCATGGTGATATGATGGATCTTGATGGAATTATAGGGGATGGTGAAGCCATCAGGTGTAACCACGTAGTTCTTATCCTCAATTAGCTGACCTTCCTCATCATGTAATTGCCAGGCCAATTGCACCAATCTTGGCCAATTATCTAGGTCTGTTACAGGGGCATTCCAGTTCTTCGGTAAACCGGTGGTCTCCGTATCGAAAATGAGAAACATAGGCCGCTAAGTTTAGGGATTACTGCTTCTAATGAAGTTACTGGGAATAGGGTTCAAAAAGAAGGTGAAAAAGGGAAAGTTATCCCCGATCAATACACTTTTACGCGGTACCCTTTATCGGTGAGTAGGTCACCCACCTTTTTACGGTGATCACCTTGTACGATGATAATACCGTCTTTAGCACTACCGCCTACACCTAACTTAGTCTTTAAGAATTTACCGAGATCAGAAAGGTCATCAGAAGTACCAACAAATTCTTCCACTAGGGTTACTGCTTTGCCTTTGCGCTGCTTAGTATCTAAATGCACTCGCAAGCGTTGTTCTTCTGGCGGAAGTGTATCCTGTTCTTCCCCATCATCATAACTGTAATCATGATCGGAATTAGTGGAGTATACTATTCCTACTCTATCTTTTCCTTTGCTTTTCTTACCCATTAGTCGGCTTTTAAACTAAGGTCTAAGCTTTTAGCGGAGTGGGTTAATGACCCTACCGAAATATAATCTACACCTGTAGCAGCATATTCTGCTACTGTGTTCAGGTTTACATTACCAGATATTTCTGTCTCAAATCGACCATCAATAATTCCTATAGCCTTCTCGGCAGTAGCAGCGTCATAGTTATCTAACATAATACGATGTACACCACCAACACGAAGCACTTCCTTTACTTCTGCAATAGAAGCTGTCTCTATCTCTATTTTAAGATCTAAGCCCTTACTTTCAAGATAAGCATGCGTTCTTTTTATCGCCTGCTCAATACCACCTGCGTAGGCAATGTGGTTATCCTTTATCATGATCATATCATATAGACCAAAGCGATGATTTACACCGCCACCTAAGTGTACAGCTTCCTTTTGGAAAGCACGGAACATAGGGGTTGTTTTTCGGGTATCTAGCAACTTGGCTTTGTTATCGCCTACTAGATCAACAAATTTTCGGGTGAGCGATGCAATACCACTCATGCGCTGCATGAAATTCAAGGCCAAGCGTTCAGCTGTTAAAATGCTAATCGCCTTACCTTCAATAGCCACTACCCTATCTCCATATACAACAGCATCGCCATCACTAATTAAGGGTTCAAATTTTACGGTTGGGTCTACTAGACCGAATACCTGCTTGGCTACTCGTATTCCAGCAACTATACCGTCTTCTTTGGCTTTAATAACTCCTTTACGGACCGCATCAGGGGAAATACAAGCTAGGGAAGTATGATCGCCTTCGGCAACATCTTCTTGTAAGGATGCCTTAATGAATTCTATCTCTGTCAAAATAGGTAAGTTACTAGTCGCGCTCAAAGCGGATCTCTTGCAGTAGCATGGTGCCACCACTCGACTTCATGTATAAGTATGTACGATAGCTACCACCACTAGTAACTAGCGTACCAATAGCGTATTCACCCTGTCCAGAACTTCCTTGGTGGATGATCTTAAAACTGGTCGGTTTGTTCTTTGTGAAGAAACTACTGATCACTTGCACACTTTGGTTCTTGCTGTACACCTTTTCTACCTCACCTATGGTGATCTCTATGGAGTTATCGAAGTACTTCACCAGTTCTCTAGCATTACCAGCTTTTATGGCTGCTGAAATACCCTCAAGCACCCCTGCCATAGCTGTTAAGCTGACAGTCGCTGCAAGTAATATGGTTACAATTCTTTTCATGTTCACGTTGTTACTATGCGTAGAAGGCCAAAATTATGCCAAATTTAACTTCTACGGAGATCTTTTCCATTTTTGTACTGTTATGAAAGATAGCAAAAATTAAGTCCAACGAATTGAACAAGCCCCCACAACAGTTAATAACCCGCTATATAGCGTTGTTTACAATAGTCCTCCTAATAAGCAGTTGCAGCCCCGAAAAGTTCGCTGGAGAAAAGCCTAATATCTATTTCGACCTACGAGAATATGTAGAAGTAGAAGCTAAACGACTGAATACCGATAATAAAATGGTAGGTAAAACGGTGTGGATGAACGGGCAAAAAGAAACCAAACAAGAGCAACTGAACTGGGAAGAAGAGTTACAAGCTTTAGCCGAAGCCAACATTAACAAGAGCGCTTACGTAGAAAAATATAAAGTGGATACACTGATAGATGATTCGGGTGCTGTGATAATAACCTATATCGCTCTTGAAGATGACCTGAGGACTAGAAAACTGAAAACAAAGTACGTAGCAAAGCAGATAAAGGAGATAAGTGCTGTACTTCGCTCTAACAATATAGTATACAATTCAAAGCAGCTTGTAACTTACGAGCCAGGCAAAAGATTTAGCCTTAAGGGCTATCAATCCGTCAAGTTCTCTGAACCCGATAGCTTTAGGGTTGAAATACTATTGCAGCAGCCCGTATATTAGTAGCCAACCAAAGTTATCTCCCATCAAGCTAACTTCTCTTTCCTCTAGTAAAGGTTTAGGCCTTGTATTTGCGCTAAGTGTACTATACGTAATTGTTATTGGTGGAGTATTTGGTATGTATTACGAAACCTTTGACGATGGAGTGTTCCGCTTATTAAGTGAAGGCTTTGCTGATAATGGGCTTACTATTTACCTTTTCAATGCCCTATCTACAATAGGTATCGCAAAGTTTTTAAACAGCATTATCGCTTGGAGTTATTGGTACGATATGGTAATGTGTTTTCTCTTGGTTGCTACTGCCTTTAATATGTATGTAGGGCTTACGAGTTTCTCGGGCCTGATGAAGTCTGAAGAAGCACCATCCAAAAAAATCGAGCTTTTTAGCTGGGCTTTTTTTCTATTCTTTTTTACCCACCAAGTAGTTATATGGAACTTCACAGCTATCGCCCTGATGCTCGCTGCATCTGCAGTTTTGGTTTTAATAACTAAAATTAGAAGCCATTGGTGTTGGGTTTTGTACTCCGCTCTTTTGCTTTTAGTAGCTATTGGTATGCGGCAAGAGGTAGGTATATTCGCTTTATTATTCTTTTTACCACTGCTCTACTGCATTAAAGGTTATACCTGGTTAAGAGTAGGGGCAGTTGTTCTTGGGATTTCGGGACTGGTTTTAGCCAGTATTGGGCTTAAATACAGCGACCAAAAGTATGATACTTTTAAAGAGACGGAACCCTATTTTTTCAGCTTGATAGATGGAGCTAATACGCCTGATGGGGCAGCACTTTCAGCGGAAGACCTAGTCTTATTAGAGAAACTTCCGTACACTTTCGCTGCTGATAAAGAGCAATACGATATTGAGTTTTTGCAAAAGGTGGTTGAACTACCCTCTACTTGGTCGGCCATTACCAATTGGCAAGAAAATAGCCAAGAACTGGGGATGTTACTAATGTTCACTATTTGGGGCTTTAGGGTAGAATTACTGCTTATCATAGGAGGTATAATTACTGGAGTGGCACTACGAAAACGTGAGCTTTTTAAGATTATGCTTTTACTTCAGCTTTGGGCTTTTCTTTTAATGATGGCTACTAGTTACCTACTTAAGAGCGAGCCAAATTTCATTAGGTCTTCCTATCTACTGATAAGTTGTTTCAGTGTATTTACCATACTTTATTGGTCATTTATTCCTGAATGGGGAATTGGTAAGAAAGTATTTTTCGTGAGTTTATTAACCTTTCTCCTTTTAGCTGCCAACAGTAAATATGAGTTTTGGAAATACGATCATGAACTATCTAAAAACAAGGCAGAAGCGAAGTATGCTGCTATGTCGGTACTTCAGCAGGAAATAACAGCTTCGAGTATCGCTTTTGATATTGCATCAAATCACCTCCCCTTAGCAGAGCCATTTAGGCCCAACCCAATGAAGGACAAACAGCAGATCTTTCTAAATATACCCTACATCAATATGAACGAGCAGGCTAGCCTTCAAGGAAAAGGGAATGGTTTCATTGATTTTTATGATGGTCTGCATAGATCAAACATACTCATAGTAAGTTCCCCCGGGTTCACTCAAAACATGGCGGATTATCTGGAACAAGTGTATGGAAGAAAGTATAGTTTTGATAGACAGACCATTAAGGAGGAGCATCAACAAAAACTAGATCAGCATAGCGAGCACATCCTCTTTGACTTTGATAGCACTATGCGTTACCTTTATTTATACGAACTGAACACCATTACCGAGTAAAGTACATGCGAGTACTGCTATTAAACCTTCCTTACCCGGTGCAGATAATACGACGCTATATGTGTTCGTATAACGCACCTAACTTGCTTTTTCCTCCGCTAGAACTTTTGGCTGTAGGAGGAACTTTACGCGCTGCCAATATTGGGGTTGAACCGCTATTATTAGACTGTATTGCCGAAAAGCTAGATAGTAATGAAATGATCACTAGAATTGGCGAGATGAAACCTGATATAATCATCTCTTTATCGGGGTTTGAGTGTTTTGGGGAGGATATGGAAGAGATAGAGAAGATAAAATCAGCTTACCCTGCTTTGCAATTTGTTTACTACGGTCACTATGCCACTCACTTTGCTGAAGATATTCTAGTTAACTCATCAATAGACTACATTCTAAAGAATGAGCCTGATGAGAATGCCATTGAGCTTTGTAAAGCTCATAAGAGTGGTGGTGATCTGTTAAAGGTTCCTGGCTTAGTATTCAGGGGAAAGGAAGGTAACATCATAAGTACTCCTTACCAAGGTCGTATTCGCAATTATGATGCAATGCCTATGCCTGCACATGATCTTTTGAAAATAGACCACTACTACGAACCATTTCTTCCAAAACCATTTGCATTAGTGCAAACGGCTAGGGGTTGTCCTTATCCATGTACCTACTGTGTAAAATCATTTGGAACAAAGCTTACTTGTCGCACGCCAGAGAATATAATGGAAGAGCTTTGGTACTTAAAGCGCGAAAAGGGAATTAAGTCGGTACGTTTTATTGACGACACCTTCACTGCTATCTCAAGCCGCATAATAGAGTTGTGCAAGTTGATGGTAGAACAAAAGATCGACCTAAAATGGACCTGCCTAACCAGAGCGGATACCCTCGACCCAGAGTTGATGGATTGGATGAAAAAGGCTGGATGTACTCGTTTAAATATTGGTGTAGAATCAGGAAACCAAAAGGTACTAGACAATTACAACAAAAAGCTAGATGTAGAGACTTCTCTAAAAAACCTCAACTACTGTAGAAAAATAGGATTAGAGACCATGGGATTTTTTATGGTAGGTATGCCTGGTGAATCGAAAGCCCAATTTGAAGACAGTGTGAACTTTGCCATTAAAGCAAAAATGGATTATGTGCTGGTTACAAAGCTAACTGCCTACCCTGGCACACCACTTTACGACCAGTTGAAGGATGATGTGGATTTTTCTCTGTTCCCTTACAAAAACGAATTTAAGAACA
>CAYGTK010000083.1:0-16156 GCA_964352775.1 uncultured Chitinophagaceae bacterium | reverse complement strand
AACTAAGCTAGTTATACCGTGCAGTACATTGCCTGCCATTTCCATTCTTCCGCGATAAAGAAAAAAGGAATTACCCTTATGAGAGGCCTGGTTACTCCAATTAAAAATATACTCTGGCCCTAGAATAAATTGTTCTGAAAAACTATTCTGTAGCGTAATACTTTCATCAATAATTTTTTGAAAATCATCACTTCTGAAGGGTACCGTTATTAAACTAACAACTAAAGGGTTAAACGTATGCCCCATAGTGGCCTTATTGCGCCAACTGTAACCAAAGGAGATACTAGTAGAGTTTATACGATAAAAATCGATTCGACTAAGGAAATTATACTTCAGAGATATCCGTGTGACTGGATTTGTATTCTTTGCTAGGTTCTTAAGTTTAAATGGTATCAGGAATTTGTTCAACCGAATACTGGCTGATACACTTACATCTACAGTATTAAAAAAATTAAGCCCCTGCTGAAAGTTAGATTCTATACCCGATGATACAGCGAACTCAAACAATTCAGCCCCTTTAAAAAGATTCTTATTCAAGTATATCAGTCTTCCTGTAATACCCAATAGATAATCGGTATTGTTATTCGCTTCCAATTCGGCACTTACTTCTTGTTTTTTTCCAGGAGTTAAGTATACATAGGCATCAAGATACTTCTTACCGTTTTTAACTTTAGTTCTGAACTTGATGTTGATGAACTTAAAAACCCCTAGTTCTGAAAGGCTTCTTAAGGTCCTTTGGTAGTCTCGCTTCCGATAAATATCATCGCTTCTGAAGTGTATAGAACGCATTAACACCTCGGGTTTGAATACCTTCTTACCACTATTAATGAAGTTGTAGTTTCCTTTGGTTACTGTATCTAATTTAACCGACCGTTGTATCTGCTCTAGCGAGTAGCCTGGATAAACATATATCTGGTTCATGTAAAATACCTGATGCCCAAGACTATCATCTGGTGTTTTTACTTTGACGTAAACATTCATGGTCTTTGTGGCATCATTACTATCCAGATCGAAATAAACGTACTCCTTGTTCATCAGGTAGTATCCTCTATTCCGCATATCATCAGAAATACGTTCGCGCTCTGATTTTAACACAGCAACATCAAATGGATCTTCAGATTTCAGAAGTGTCTTTTTCTTGTTCTGTTGTACGATATAGTCAAAACGAGTATTCTGCTGCGGAAAGATGACAGAGTCGAGCTTATAAAGATCATTCAGTTCCACCGTATAAGTTACTGTTGCCTTCTTCCGTTTTATCGTAGTAGTATAGCTTACATCGGCGTAGAAGTAACCCTTATTGACCAAATAGCTTTCCATGGATGGTAAGGAACGTTCAGCCAGCCCTTTGTCCAAAAGTACAGGTGGCTCTCCTATTTTATTTTTCATCCAGTAGCGGAACTTTGTCTCACGCTTTCCTTGGGCTACATTGTAGAACCAAAGCCTAGTTTTAAAAAGACCAATAAATTTCTTGTTAGGTTGAAGTTGTGATATACCAATAAGATCTTTTGTTAGCTGACCTTTTCGCGGTACTTTTTCTTCACTCTTCAGTTCTATCTCGTTCTTTATAAATAGAACCTCACTTTCGTCTAAAAACCGCTGGGTAGCACAGCCTGAACTTAGTAGGCTTGTGCAAACCAAAAAGATATAGCATATTCGGGAATAATTAGACTTCATGCTTAGCAACTCGCAAATTAAATATATTCGATCGCTCCATCAGAAAAAGTATCGCCAACAGCATGGCGTCTATTTGCTTGAAGGAGAAAAGATAATAGACGAACTGCTTAGCAGTTCTGCAAATATCGTGCAGATATTCGGCACAGACGAGTGGATTCTTGAAAATGACAATGGTCATGCCGATAAAGTAACCGCAATTACTCCCAGAGAACTAAACCAAATATCAACATTAAGAACACCTAATCAAGTTGTAGCTACAGTTGAGATACCAACCTTTAAATTACCAAGCACTTGGAAGAAGGATGATCTTTATTTAGCCTTAGAAGATATTAGAGACCCTGGAAATTTAGGTACTATCATCCGCACTGCCGATTGGTTCGGGATAAAACACATCTTCTGTTCCCCTGATTGTGTGGAGGTATTCAACCCAAAGGTGGTACAGGCTACTATGGGTTCGATCTTGCGTGTAGAAGTTCACTCTGTTGATCTTCAAAAACTACTTCCACAAAGCGGTTTACCTGTGTATGCTGCAACACTAGAAGGAGAAAAAATATACAGTAAACAGATAGAGGGTGGATTTCTATTGGTAGGCAATGAGTCTAAAGGCGTTTCAGAAACCCTTATGAAAGCTGTGGAACACCAGATCAGTATTCCTAAATATGGCAAGGCAGAATCGCTGAATGCAGCTCAGGCTACAGGAATTCTACTAGCAGAAATGCGTCGTCAGCTTAGCTCTTCTAGCTGAAAACCTAACTTCTGAATATCATCCCAAAATCCAGGATACGATTTTCTCACTACACTTGGTTTGTTAATAATGATACTATCATGCATCATAGCTAATGGCGCTAAACTCATCGCCACACGATGATCACCGTGGGTATCGAACTCTGGCACTTCACCCCTATTGACTATAGCAGGGGATAATTTCCATTCTTCTCCTTGGTTCTCTAGTTCCATACCAGCTTTGGTCAGTTCCTTAGCCATGGCCTTCATTCTATCGGTCTCCTTATATTGTAAAGTACTTATACCTCTTATAACACCTGGTATTTGTCTGCCTGCACATATACCAAGCATGGTCTGTGCAAGGTCTGGACAGTTTGTGAAATCGTAATCGAAATTCCGTGTTCGATTCTCACTTTTGGTTAACCGTATACCGTTATCAATGTAAGTAGTCATAATGCCGAAGTTCTCCATCATTCGAGCGATAACAGCATCACCTTGTACACTTATTCGGTTCAAGTTCATGATCTTAAGGTCAACTTCGTCTGCCAAGGCTGCCATTGCATAATAATAAGATGCTGCCGACCAATCTCCTTCTATAGTATAATCCCTAGCGGAATATTCTTGATGAGTAACGGTAATAATATTCTGGGTCCATTCGTAATGGATACCGAAATGCTTCATCACGTTCAAGGTCATCTGGATATATGGAGACGATACCATTTTTCCTTTCAGACGAATGATCATTCCATTTCGTAACACAGGGGCAATAAGTAATAGAGCTGATACGAACTGACTGCTCATAGAAACATCTACTTCTACCTTATTACCTTGAAGTAGCTTGCCTCTTACCAATACTGGAGGAAAACCAGGTTTACCTAAGTATTCTATTTCACCACCTAGATCAGCTATTGCATCTACCAATGGTGCAATAGGTCTATCGATCAGTTGTTCCGATCCTGTAAGGATAACATCACCCTCATGAATGGCCAAAAAGGCTAGTAAAAATCGAAAAGTAGTTCCACCATCTTTTGCTCGTAATATTTTGTCTGACGAGTTGATCAGCTCCACCAATGTGAGTGAGTCTTCTGATCCAGAAAAGCGATGGATATCAAAGTATTGATTACACAATGCTTTGATAATAAGCGTTCTGTTAGTGATGCTCTTAGAGCCTTCTAGCTCTACTACTCCCTTTAATTCTTTATTTGGTTTGCTTATTCTGTACTTCATGCTAGTTGCTTCAAAAAGGATAGCGCTTCGTATATATCGTCCATATCAGGGGTCTTATTGTATACCCCGTTGCCTATGCTTTCCAATAGCGCAAAATTAATGGCTTTATTGGTATTCTTCTTATCCTTTAACATGATGGTTATCAACGCATCATCATCCCACTCTTCCAGCTCTACATGGTCGTAGATCATGTTCAAACTATACAGAATAGTACTCATTTCTTCTTCACTCATCCCGCTGTATAAGGTAGAAAGGAAACTTTCAGCCATCATACCCAACACGATAGCCTCCCCGTGCAGTAAGGGTTTCTGCCAATGTAGAAGACTATAAGTTTCTAATGCATGACCAATAGTATGCCCAAAATTTAGCAGTTGCCTCCTGCCCTTTTCTTTAGGATCTTCTAGTACAATATTCTGCTTTATGGCAATTCCTTTTTGTAGTATCTCTGGTTTATCAACGAGGCCAATTGGATGAAGAGAGAGTAATTCCTCCCAAAGTAACTTATCTGCTATCAAGCCATGTTTCAATAATTCTGCGAAACCGCTGAAAAGTTGTCGTTGATCCAGGGTGTCCAAAAATGCAGGGTGATTTACAACTAATTCTGGATATTGAAAAAGGCCAATACTATTCTTTATGGAATTGAGATCTATAGCCAGTTTCCCTCCAATAGCAGCATCTGCCTGAGCTAATAGCGTTGTTGGAATATGTATAAAAGAAATTCCCCGCTTATAGGTAGCTGCTATAAACCCACCCATATCACAGATAACGCCACCACCTAAGTTGATGAACAGGGCTTTACGGTCTATATGGTTTTCAGCCAGTTGCGACCATACCTTTTCGCAAGTACTAATGGTTTTATATTGTTCTCCTGAAGGGATAACTAGTACCAATGCTTGGGAAAGTAGCGGAACGGCATCTACTAGCTTTGGCAAACAGTTGGCCTTGGTATTCTCATCTACCAATATAATTATCGAACTGAAGAGAGATAGATCTAACTCACCTGTTAAACCTGATAGATCGCTTAAAATAACCGAACGTTGTAACTGCCCATCCATAGGCGGTAAAAATACAAAATAGGCTATGCCTTTTAGTTCACATTGAACTGAATGATGCTTACAATTCCCCCTTCATCAGGTGATGTATCCGCCTCATAAAAACTAATTGTAGTTCCTTCAGGTAACCAAAGGGGAAGATTCTCTCCGTGATTGAAAGACCCTGAGGTGTGTATAGCCATATCTACCTGGGTGTTGTTTATTTTATGGATCTCAAAGCTACTCGTAGTTGCTCCAGCTGACTCTATCTTCCAAACTTTACCAGCAGGCACAGTGTATGTAGGTGAAATATAAGGAGAACCTCCTCCTTCTATCTCTAAAAGTACTACCTGATCGAACTGTAAGTCACCTTGAGCGAAAGTAAAACACGCTGCTAAATAGAGAATAACAGAAACTAGTATGGCCCTCATACTAGTTTACATTGAATTTTAATAAACTGATCAGTGCCCTGTCTTCATATCTGTCATCCTGAAATGTAGTCCCCTCTAAGGTGAATGTATATGTTCCAGAAGGCAGCCAAATAGGAAATACTTGAACCTGATAGTCTGCTGTAGGTTCTACTATTACTGTTTGATTGAGCATTAGTACGCCTTCGCTTCTTGCTTGAGAATATGGTGTTCCACCACTAGTAGATCGGAAAATTCTGCTTAGAGCCGCATTCTCTACTTTCCATACTTGCCCTGCAGGAACAGTTACTGTAAGATCAGTTTTCTCATAGATATTATTGTTCGGAGCTTGATAGATCTCTAATATATCAGCGCTGTCAAACTGTAAATTTCCTTGAGCACTAGCAACAATGCTAGCACACACTAATAGGCTAGCCAATACAAACATTCTTACTGTCTGCATCTTAAAATCCATCTACCGTAAATATCAATGATTCTGCATCACCTGACCCACTGCCGCCACCTGTTACTGATATTTTTTGGATAACAATGCGAGTATATCTTTCCTCAGACCCAAAGCTAGCTGCTACTCCCATTCCATCAGTAGCTTGGGTAGCCGTACCTCTATGTTCTACTGCAAAATCTGCACCAGCAGTGCTGATCTTAATAACAGCTGTAACATGAGCCTGCCCACCATTGTTAAAGTTTGAACTCTCCATGTAAGTAACACCATTAGTCACATCTTGGAAACGTACTCGGTGTACACCTGCTCGGTTAGCTGGAGCACTGATATTGATATGATAAGTACCTGTATCTAAACTGATATAAGAAGTTGAATTATCTAAGCTAATAGCACTACCTACTATTCCTACAGTATCTGTAAGATCACGAGTTTGCCATGAACCTGATGTAAATGTTCCACCATTAGTACCATTTGGCTTTCTGTCTTCAAAAATGGCATACTCCTGAATACCAACTGTACTGGCTGGGCCCTGAACACCCTGAGGGCCTTGTGCACCAGTTGCTCCTGTCGGACCTTGTGCACCAGCAGCTCCAGTATTACCCTGTGCACCATCAGAACCGTTTAAACCTCCAGGACCCGTAGGGCCTGTTACTCCGTTAGTACCATTCGTACCTGCCATTCCCATCGGACCAGTTGGGCCCGCTGCACCTGCTGGGCCAATAAGACCTGCAGGACCCGTTGGACCTGTAACTCCGTCTGTACCATTTGTTCCGGCCATTCCCATTGGACCCGTTGGGCCTGCTACACCTGCTGCTCCCGCAGGACCAGTTGCTCCTGTTGGGCCAGTTGCTCCATCTGTACCATTTGCCCCGATCATTCCCATCGGACCAGTTGGGCCTGCTACACCTGCCGCTCCTGTTGCTCCTGTTGCTCCTGTTGCTCCTGTAGGGCCGGTAGCTCCGTCAGCACCTGCAGGGCCAGCAACACCTGCTGCACCCATTGCGCCGGTAGGGCCTGTTGGGCCAACACTTCCACCAGTTATTGGTAGAATTACGCTATTACCACCAGTAATAGTCAATGTATTGTTAACTCCATTAAAACTTAAGGTCTGATCATCCGTTGCTGGGTTTCCTTGAGGTCCAGTTGGTCCTGTTGCTCCCGCAGTTCCCGTCATTCCTGTAGCTCCTGTCGGACCTTGTGCTCCTGCAGCTCCAGCTGCACCCGTAGGACCTGTCGCGCCATTTGCACCTGCGGGGCCAGCAGCACCGGCAGCTCCTGTTGGGCCAGTTGCTCCATCAGCTCCAGTTGTACCTGCTGGGCCAGCTGCACCGGCAGGACCAGTTGGTCCCGTTGGGCCGGTACCACCACTACCTACGGTGCTTAGGTCTACTACGTTTCCATTTGATAGGAATAATGAATCGCCCACTAGCGTGAAACTTTGTAATTCATTTGTAGGGTCGCTATCCGCATCATTCACATCAATAGTTCCAGCTACCCACTGCGTTCCATCCCATATAAGTACTTGGCCTGTAGTTACCCCAGTTGCGTCAATACCGCTAATGTCAGTAATAGATATTCCACCTGGGGCTATCTGGTCAGCATACAATGCGTAAGGAACAGACAACAATTGCTGTGTGCCCATTTCTACAAAGTTAGTTCCGCCATTAGCATCTAGCTCTAGCTTGAAGAAGTAAGGTCCATCGCCCCAAGCAATGGTAGAAAAGTCGCCCGATACAACTGTACCTCCACCAATCGGCAAAGTAACTAAGCCATATGTATTAGCTGTAGGTGTATGGCGCTCAGTATATACAGCAGTTCCACCTGGCGTGTTTTGTACAACACTTACACGAATGCTAACTGTTTTCCCAGCCAATAGGCCCCCAGATGCATCACGCACTACTGCTTGATATTGCACCGACTGCGGCGATTGAGCAAATAGAGATACACTACTAACTAATAGTAGTGCTAACATTAAAAAGGTACGGATCGGTCTAATCATGGTCGGTAGAATATTCTTTGATCGTGAAATTGTAAAAAAGGTCGCCATTATTTCCACTTAGCAGTTCAGCCTCAGCTATCCAGAATGGTAGCACATAGGTTTCACCTGCCTTTAAAGCAGAATCGGGCTTAACAGAAGTAACAGCAACAGGATACATGCCATCTGAACAAGTGATACTGGTTATTTCCCAGATCTTGTTCTCAGGAACAGTAATAACCCCGCCACCATACATCTGAATTTTCCGGATAACAGTATCCGCAGTATCACTCAAATAGGGCGATGCTTCAGATGTGGTGTAGCAAGAAACTACGAACAGTAATAGTATTAGGAATTTCATGAATGCTGTAATGGTTACCAAAAATAGCACTTTGGGCTATATATACAAGTCTGCCACACCAGTTTTAGCGAACAAAAAAATCGCACATTATTACATCTTAGAGAGCAATACATTCATATGCTGGGCAAGGGAAAGTCCATTTCTTGCAGCAAAGTCAGTAGGTATATCATATGCGCTTGGCTGACTACTCTTAATAGCCTCCTTCCATTGAGAAAATGAATGGGTAGGCAGTACAAGCCCAGTACCCTTACTTACAACCTCCTTGGCACCCGTATCTTCGGATACAAAAATGGGTGTGCCACAGGCCAATGACTCACTAGCTATCTGACCATAAGGTTCGTAAATAGCAGGGTGAAGTGTTACATCTGCTGCCCAATACAATTCTTCCATATTCTTTACAAAACCCAAAGCCTTCACATTAGTCCGCCCATAATAGTCATCGCTGCCAGCAATTGCTAATTGAATGGGCTCATCTATTAAGTCATCAAACACATTTAGTAATATCTCTATCCCCTTCCGCTGATGGCTGGTAGATACAAAAGCGAAAGTCTGTTTATCTGCATCAAGCCCAAATTGATGCTTCCATTTAGCTTGATCCATTTTTCCCGCTTGGTTAAATTTCTCTGTATCAAGGGGCGGGTATGCAACCAGCACTTTCTCTGGGGAAGTGCCGTATAAGCCGATCACTTCTTGTCGGGTCATTTTAGAACAAGCATATATCCATTTGGCTTCAGCAAAAGTTCGTTTATCTAACCAGAGTTGTAGCCAGTCGCTGGGGTCGGTCAGCCATTGCTTTTTAGCTTTTAAGTAACCTCTATGGGTATTAGGTGCTATTACATGTCGCTGTACATATGTTCTACCCATTGAAAAACAGAAGTCGAACTTTTTATCCTCCAACACTTTCCTAGTTCCAAAATTGAAAAAGAGCAATCGAATGGGCTTGGGAATTATTTTGACATCCACCAACTCTATATGCACACCGTCAGGCACAACTACACCTGGTTCAATTTTGGTGCATATCACGGTCACCTCGTCCCCCCTTGCTAAAAAGTAGTTCACATAATTATGTAGTCTGGTTTCAAGGCCTCCCTTAAAACCATACTTCATGTGAATAATGGCAACCCGCATTTAGGCGTAGCTAATGTTCGCTTCTTCCAATAATGGAAGCCCTTTAAAACGCAACAGTAGTTGAGCTACAGCAAGTACATCCTTCTGGCAGTAATGCGTAATACGTTTCAGATCATCTTCTTTCCAATATACCCTGCCTACATCGCTTCCGTCTATGTCATCTTTAGGAGTGGGAATATTGAATATATCTGTGAGTAGGCTCAGCTTAGTGTAATTCTTATAATCGCCGAACTTCCATAGCTCCATAGTATCTACGTGCTTCACCTCCCAAGGCTTTTTACCAGCGATATTCAATGTGTTCGGCAGATCAACTCCATTTACGAGCATGCGTCGGCACAGGTATGGCACATCAAATTCTTTGATATTATGTCCACATAGCAAATGCCGATTCGGGTCGGCATAATGCTCATCCAGCAATTTTGCGAAACGCTTAAGCACTTCTTCCTCACTATGATATGCAATAGAGGTTATTTTAAATTTCCACGAACTAGTAGCGCTACCTTTATGAAAATAGCCAGCTGATATGCATATCACCTTACCAAATTCAGCATATATGCCCGCATTATTAAAATAATGGTCGTCAGGTGTATCTTCTTCTTTTCGTTTTGAACCAAGCTTGTGCTCCCAATGCTGCTGCATTGCGGGAGATAACTCGCTAAATTCTTTATTACCAGGTACGGTCTCTATATCAAATAGCAATAGGTTCTGAAGCTGGATGTGATCGAGCATTAAGGTCTTTTTTTCAAATTGATGAACAGTTCTCTTCCCTTTCTTGGGCCAATGGAATTGTAAGAGGCATCCATTACGTCAATTGTAAATAAAGGTGAAAAAAGGTTAAAATACTCCTCTTTACTACCGCCATAGGGTGGTCTGTCGCTATTCATGGGTGCATTCCATAATAGCCCCACTAGTTTACCGTTATCCTTAAGAAGCCGATGAGCATGCGTAGCATAACTTGAGCGAAGTGAAGTATCGATGGCGCAAAAGAAGGTTTGTTCAATAATGCGATCGTATGCTCCTTGGTGTTCAAAAAAGTCGCCCTGTATTAATTGTTCTTTTGGAAAATCGGGAACTCGCTCAGCAAAATTATTCAGCGCCTGTTGCGACCAATCGAGCACGAAAACATGCTTGAAGCCATTATTGAATAGATACTCTGCCTCATAAGCATTGCCACCACCCGGTATTAGGATGTGAAGTGATTTATCGCTTAGCTGGTCGAAGTACTCTTTAAGCGGTGTAGCCGGGTAACCTATATCCCAACCCGTGTTATTATCGTGGTACCGCTGGTTCCATATATGTGCTGAAAGTTCCATAACTGGACCAAAATTATGAAATATGTGTTAGCTTTGCTTATTAAAGCTAACGGACCTAACTACTTAAAACCCAAGATATGAGTACGGAAACAAATGCCCCAATAACCCCAGCACCTGAAAAGAAAGGTGGCAAGAAAGGTATATTTCTTCTCTTGATGGTTTTGCTTATTGCGCTCAATGGATTCTTCTATCACCAGTACTACCAATCGAATAAAGAATTGGAAGAAACTAAAGCTGCCAAGGTAGAATTAAAGGCAGAGTATGATGCCCTTGATAAGGAGCTTAAACAAACTGAATTTAGATTAGATACCCTACAGCAATACGCTGACAACACTATCATGTCTCAGAAAGAGGAGCTTAGTAAAATGAAGGCAGAGATAGAAGGCCTACTTAAAAAGGATAAGCTTAATCGTAACGAGTTAGGCTATTTGAAAAAGCAGTTAAACAGCTTCAAATCAGAGAACAAAAAGCTTTTGACCCAAGTTGAAACATTAACTGAAAAGGTTAAGGCGCTTGAAATGGCCAACGACTCCTTGAATACTGACCTGAACTTGACAATGGCGGAGAAAGGCAGACTTCTGGATGAGCGTAAAGTATTAGACAAAAAAGTAGAGCTAGGTTCATTGTTAAAACCAGAATATGTTACTGCTACTGGTGTGAAGTACAAAGGCAATGGCAAAGAAGTAGCTACTACTAGTGCTAAGAAATCAGAAAAATTGAAAGTATGCTTCGTTGTTCCAGAGAACAAAGTAGCTGAACCAGGTAACAAAACTATTTACCTACGCTTAGTAAGTCCACAAGGATCTACCATAGCTGTTGAGTCGCAAGGTTCAGGCATTTTTGTTTTACGTGAATCTGGTGAGCAAAAACAATACACAACAAAAGCAGACTTTAACTTTACAGGTAAGTCGCAAAACTTATGCATGATGTGGTCAGCAGGAACTACACAATTTGCCAAAGGTGAATACAGTGCTATGTTCTACCAAGACGGCTACCTATTGAGTGAGCAAAAATTTGAGTTAGACTAAGATCTAGCAGACAAGATATTAAGAACCCTCTAGCCATTGGTTAGAGGGTTCTCTTTTGGAGATTACCAAATTCGTCAACTTCTATAATAGATAAGGTATAATAAAGAATCAAAATGGAGGGGTACTTTCTGTCTGCAAAAACTCTCACTGAAATGCCTATCATCATGAGCTAAAAAGTTAGCCTTCTTCTCGTCTTAATCAAAAAAGGGATTTGTAAGCTAAATTGCAGTACCCACAGATATAGCGAAAAAAATCTGCTAATTATTCGTAGAGTTCTAACTTAGCACAATGAGTTTAGCCAAATATAGCGCCACACATACTATTGGCCCAGTAAGCCTTCGTCCCTTTGTTGAAAGTGACCGCGAGGAGGTTATTGATCTGCTTACCACTAAGGAAGTGGTGCGCTACTTGAGCGGGGCTTCAGAAGACGAAGGCAGAGCCAACAAGCAATTTAATGTGCTGCTGGAAAAACAAGAGGCAAATGATATGGATGCCCTAAAGTGGATATGGGCCATTCAAATTGATGGTGCCCTTCAGGGCATTATGCAATTGGAACAAGGTAGGTTTTGCGATGATAGCGAGTTAGAGGTTACCTACTTAATTTCTACCGACTACCATACGGAAGAATACCTTAAACCCATTATGCAGTGGCAAGAAAGAGCAGCTCGAAACTATCAGCGAAAACTTGTTTCTACCATAGCACCAAAGAACATAAAAGCACTTACCGTACTTCATAGGCTTGGTATAGCCCATCAGGAGTTGGTATTAGAGGCTAAGGATGATATGCTGAAGGTATGGATAGAGCAACAACCAGAAAAAGAGGATAATTAAAGCTTAATCTGCCAAAGCCTGCTGTGCATCGAACAATTCACTAGCAAATGGGTTTAACCAATTTGGAAGATTAACTGGGTCGGTATCGATAACCCAATTGCTCAGAATATCATCGCTAAATAGCTCAACATAATACCCCCCTTGGTCATAAGCGTTGGGCATGCCAAATGTGGTATTAGTTTGCAACCATAGATCATCTGGCACTTTAGACTTTAAGTCTTTTACTGATACATACTTCATATTAGATTGTTCTTCAAAAGTTCCTGAGTAAGGAATAGAACCATCACCTGAAGGGTAAGTAGTGGATGTGTTTTTATAAAGCAACCCACCTTCTATTTTATATATATCTACACAATTTTCTGAACATAACCCTCCAAACCAACCGAACACGATATAGTCTCCTGAAGTTTGAGGAAGCGTTTCATTTTTCTTATCGCAAGAAACTGTGAATATTGAAACTAGAAGAGCTAGAAGAATAGCGTATCGCATAATAGAACAATTTGGTTATGCTCAAATGTAGGTAGTTACTATCCTGCTTACAATTATAGGCTGTCAGACTATTGTAAAATAAAGAAAGCCCTAGCTCATGGGGTAACCATTGAACAAGGGCTCTGAACAACCATTATGGGTTCAAGTACTTAGTGTACTTCTTTATTATCTGAATGGTTAATTCCCAGCATGGTATATAACGGACACCAGCCTAAAAGACCTGTTAAAAAGAACGGTATACCTATCAACATCAACATAGGCTTAACCATTACACCTGCTAGTATTACTATTGCGGCCATAATTACGTAACGACCTATCACTTCATTAAAACTCAAATTGTATTCCATTGCTCTATATTTTGTACTTCAAAGGTGGACTTATAACCATCGCTATCAAGTGACCCTAGTCAAGGTTACTTGGTGACTTTTATCACCCTTTTAAACGAACGGTGAGAAAAAGCCTACCAGCTACTTTAATATGGAGTCTCATTTGTCGAACTTCGTAGCAAGTTCTTAAAACCACTCTTCTACACATGCACCTTACCCGCCAAGGCATCTTATTATTCTTATCTATTCTTCTTTTTTCCCTTTCGGCTTCTGCCCAACTTATTAATGCAACTGAGCATGCTATTCTAGAACAAGATTCTTTAGAGAAGCTTTTTGATAAGAAGAAAGTACCTGGCTTCATCTTCCCCATCAACTACAGCATTAGAGTAGTAAAGTTGGTGCACAAAGTAGAGTATAAAGGGAAAGAAGAAATACTATCTGGACTAGTTTTCATTCCACAGAATGCCAAGGAGGCGCTACCGATGAGTAGCTACCAACATGGTACTATATTAAGAAGAGAAGACTCTCCATCAAAAGTAGAGCTCGGTAAAGGCGAAACCTTAATAGGCTTATTAATGTCAGCTGATGGTTACGTAGTAGCTATGCCCGATTACTTCGGGCTTGGTGATAATGTAGGACTACATCCCTATATGCATTCAGAAACGGAAGCTTTGGCGACAGTATCTTTTTTGGAAGTAGCAAAGGCTTATGTGTTAACTGAAGGTGTTACATTGAATGAGCAACTCTTTTTATTAGGTTATTCACAAGGTGGCCATGCTACTATGGTAACTCAAAAAGTGTTGCAAGAAGAGTATGCCGATGTGTTTCCAGTTACTGCCAGTGCACCAATGTCTGGGCCGTATGATGTTTCAGGTATTCAATCAGAAACTATTTTAGATGGATTGGAATACTCGCGACCTGGTTATATGCCTTACATGATGTTGGCTTACAATGAACAGTATGGATTTACTGATGATATGTCATCTGTATTTATAGCTCCCTACGACACCTTACTTCCACAACTATTTGACCAGACAAAAAGGGTGAATGAGATAAATACTTACCTACCTAGCATTCCTGCAAAAATGCTACGGCCTGAATTGATAAGCTCTTTTGGCAGCGACAGTACCCATGCCTTTTTAAAAGCCCTACGGTTGAACGATGCTTACAACTGGACTCCACAAGCACCCACTCGCCTATGCTATTGTAAGGGGGATGAACAGGTAGACTACCGCAACTCCATTTTAGCTTATAAAACGATGAAAGCCAATGGTGCTCCACATGTAAGCAAAAAGATGGCAGGTAAGCGATTCCGACATGTAAAGTGCGCTCTGTTCTCCTTAGCTTTCACCAAGTTTTGGTTAGATAGTTTCCGCAAGGGAAGTGAAACAGGTAAAAAGGGTCCCTTCTTTAAAAGGATGGCACTTAACACTGGGAAGATATTTATGAGTAGAGAAGGACTTTAGACTTCCACCTCATCTCCACATCCTTTTGTACAAAGGATATTGCTCTTACGACGTATCCACTGCATAGCAGCTTCTTCATTCACGAAGAACTGGAATGGGCACGGTGGCTTTATTAAAGGTAGGTAGATGTCGCTTAGAAAGCGGATAAGTCTTGAACTTACAATAATGGCATTCAACTCCATTACTTCGGGCTTAATGCGTTGCTTAATAGCCTCTAAGCCGCTTGGATGAACGCCCCTACCTTGCTTAAAATATGTAATAACAGGAACTTTACCCAGACTAGGTATTGCCTTATACTGTTCATAAGCACGCTGAATAATGGGAAGGTCTATTTCAATAATATCTCCCATATCAATACGGTACACACCATCATCTCCCATCCACGAACGGGGGAAGGTTTGAGGTACTCCAGTATCGAACAGATCATCCATTGGCAAGCAATATACAATGAGTTATCAACACCTGCAAAAAACTTACGTGAAATCACTTAATTTCGCCAAAATGTTAACGTAAAGTGTACATTTCACACTTCTCAGCAGGCAGAAATAGACTTCAGACATTAATAACACTCAAATCTTATTAAGCTTTCTACCTTTGCATAAAGACAACACAATTACAACATGGAGAATTTAGAGCAGTACAAACAGCAATTTATCGAATTGGTCCAATTCTATGGTCTTAAACTGTTAACCGCATTATTAATATTGGTGATAGGCCTATGGGTCATCAAGCGGATAACTAATATGGTCGGTAAGAGTTTTCAGAAGCAAGATATTGACCCAAGCCTTCAGCCTTTCTTGTTAAGTATGATCTCAGTTATACTCAAAGTATTATTGGGTATTAGTGTGCTTTCTACGCTTGGCATTGAAATGACCTCATTCGTTGCCATTCTTGGTGCTGCTGGTTTGGCGGTAGGTATGGCATTATCAGGAACACTACAGAATTTTGCTGGTGGTGTAATGATATTGATATTCAAACCATTTAAAGTAGGCGATGTGATAGAGGCCCAAGGCTACACTGGTAGCGTAAAGGCGATACAGATATTCGTAACAATTATGACCACCCCCGACAATAAGACTATCATTTTACCAAATGGGCAGTTATCAAATAGTGCAATGGTAAACTACTCTACAGAGCCTAAGCGCAGGGTTGATATGGTATTTGGCATTGGCTATACTGATGATATAGATAAAGCTCGTGGAGTTATCAGTTCATTAATAGCAGCTGATAATAGAATTATTAATGAGCCCGCTGCACCGGCCATATTGGTTGGAGAACTTGCTGATAGCTCAGTTAACTTCAAAGTACGCGTATGGTGTAACGCTGCAGACTACTGGGGTATTTACTTTGACATGCATGAAAATGTGAAAAAATCATTCGATAAAGAAGGTGTATCAATACCATTTCCACAAATGGATGTACATCTAAATAAATAAGCGACAACCTCGCACTTCAAATATTTTAAACCAAATACCTTATATATGAGAACGACTATCTCAGTTCTGGCAGTTATGCTGTGCAGTATAGCATTTGCCCAAACAACAGACACCACTTATTGGAAACAAGGTGGCTTTGCTTCACTAACCTTAAACCAAACCAGCTTTAAGAACTGGGCTGCTGGTGGTGAAAATTCCATTGCATTTACGCTAGTAGGAAATTACTTCGCCAATTACTTGAAGGGTAAGCACTCTTGGGATAACACATTGGATGTAGC
>CAYGTK010000082.1:0-16201 GCA_964352775.1 uncultured Chitinophagaceae bacterium | reverse complement strand
ATACATTTTTACCAGTGGTAAGTCCCCAACGGTACATCAAACGATGGATATGGGTATCAACAGGAAATGCAGGTTCGCCAAATGCTTGGCTCATGACTACACTGGCAGTTTTATGACCTACCCCTGGAAGTTTTTCTAATTCTTCAAAACTTTTGGGTACTTGTCCGTTATGTTCATCCAAAATTATGTGCGACAAGTTAAAGATGGCTTTTGATTTGGTAGGAGATAGCCCACATGGTTTAATGATGGCCCTGATCTCTTCAGGTTGCATTTTTATCATGTCTGTTGGGTTAACTGCTTCGGAAAACAAATATGGGGTGACTTTATTTACGCGTTCATCAGTGCATTGTGCAGAGAGCAGCACGGCTATCAAAAGGGTATATGCGTCTTGATGATCGAGTGGAACTGGAGTTTTTGGGTAAAGCTCCTCTAGTTTGTTAACTACGAATTCTACTCGTTCGGCTTTGGAGTATTCTTTGCTTATCAAGATGTTTGAGTTGTTATGTTCAAATATAATACCCCAACAAGAAAGCTAGTGGGTAGTTGCAAGAAAAAAGGGAACCCAATTTGGATTCCCTTTTCTTAATTAAAGCTGATAGCTGTTATGCGGTAGTTCCTACTTCTATAGTAGTGGGCACATCTGTTTCTGAAATAGCTTTATATCCACCTTGCACATCAATTACATTTCTTACTCCACGAGCACGCAAAATACTTGATGCTATTACTGAACGGTATCCTCCAGCACAATGGACGTAGTATTCTTTATCAGCATCTACTTCGTTCATTTTGGAGTTGATACTATCTAGCGGAAAGTTTGTAGCATCCTCTACATGACCAGCTGCGTACTCGCCCGTTTTGCGTACATCTAGCACAGTAATCCCACCCTTAGTATGATCTTGCTCAAATTGTTCCGGAGTGATAGAACGAAAACTATCCGTTTCTTTTCCAGCAGCTTTCCAAGCCGCTAGGCCACCTTTTAGGTACCCCATAGTATTGTCGTAACCCACTCGCGATAGACGAGTAACTACTTCTTCTTCTCTTCCTTCATCTGCTATGAATACAATGGCTTGCTGCAGGTCAGTTATTAATGCACCTACCCATGGGGCAAAACCGCCATCAATACCAATAAATATGGAATTAGGAATATGCTCTTTAGTGAAGTCTGGTGCTTTTCTAGTGTCTAACACCAATGCTCCTTCGTGATTAGCTATGGCTTCGAAGGTATCAGCATCAAGTGCTACGGAACCGCGTTCCAGTACTTTATCTATTTCTGTATAACCTTGTTTATTCATCAAAGCATTTTTCGGGAAATACTGCGGCGGTGGAAGAATACCTTCGGTTACTTCCTTGATGAACTCCTCTTTGGTCATATCTGCACGTAGCGCATAGTTTACCATTTTTTGATTGCCAAGGGTATCAGTAGTTTCTGAGCTCATATTCTTTCCACAAGCAGAACCCGCACCGTGAGCAGGATAAACGATAACATCATCTGCCAATGGCATTATCTTATGGCGAAGACTTTCGAATAACATCGCCGCAAGGTCTTCTTTAGTTAAGTCTGATTTTACAGCCAAGTCTGGTCGGCCAACATCACCAATAAACAATGTGTCGCCCGTAAATATTGAATGATCTTTTCCATTCTCATCTTTCAAAAGAAAGGTAGTAGACTCTGAAGTATGGCCGGGGGTGTGTAACACCTCAAAGCTGACCTTTCCTAACTTTAGTACCTCACCATCTGTTGCTTCATGCATATCGAATTCAGCCTTTGCACCTGGGCCATATACTATGGTAGCTCCAGATTGCTTAGCTAAGTCCACATGACCAGAAACGAAGTCGGCATGAAAGTGCGTTTCAAAAATGTATTTAATGGTAGCTCCGCTTTTTTTTGCTCGCTCTAGATAAGGCTCAATTTCACGCATTGGATCAATAATAACTGCTTCGCCTTCTGATTCGATGTAATAAGCCGCTGAGGCTAAACATCCTGTATATATCTGTTCTACTATCATGGTCTTTTAATTTATTGCTCTACAAATATAGAGCTGTGGTTTCCTTAAAAAGGTGAGAAAAGTCACACTCGCACTTTTTTGGTCGCGTTGGTTTGTGATGCTCGTTCATCGGGTAATGTTCCCTCTTCGTTTCCCTTGTAGTGATTCACCGCATTGTTCACATCAAGAAACAGACTCTCTTTACCTAATAGTTCCATCAATCCGCTTTTATAAAATGAGTCACGAACAGGGCCAATAACATTCGCAAAATAAATAGTTATGCCTCGCTTACGATGCTCGGTTATCATATCCTTCAACATACTAAGGGCACTAGTATCTACAGTGGTCATTGATTCAGCACTGAATATGATCAGTTTGAGCTGGTCACCTTTTTTACTTTCTTGAAGCGAGAGTTGATTGGTGAAAAAGTTCAGGTTAGCAAAAAATAACTGTGCATCGAAACGGATGATGAGTATCTCTGGGTCTTGGAGCACTTCTGGGAAACGACAGATGTTTCGGTAGTATCGAGTGCCTGGTAGCTGACCTAATACCGCTATGTGAGGTGCAGCAGCCCGATAGATAACCATAGATAGTGATAACAATACCCCAATACCGATACCTTCAATAATGCCAAAGGCAAGTGTAGCCGTAAAGCTTACTAATAGCATAATAAGGTCACGCTTATCTACCTTCCAAAGCCATTGAGCTTCTTTGAAGGCAATAAGGCCTACTACGGCAGAAATAATAATGGCTGCCAGAACTGCTTTAGGTAAGTAATAGAAGAGGGGAGTTAGTACTAGTAGTGTCAATACCAAAAGTAAGGCGGCGAAAAACCCCGCTAAGTTGGTTTTTGCACCAGCTTGGTCGTTAACAGCACTTCTTGATAGGCCTCCTGTAACGGGTAAGCCTTGAAAAATAGAGCTTACCGTGTTAGATAAGCCTAAAGCGAAAAGCTCTTGGTTGGGGTGAACGATGTGGTCTTTATGTTTGGCTTGCATGGCCTTTGCTACGGAAATAGCCTCTAGTATTGCGACTAGGGCTATAGTTAAAGCAGGAATGCCAAGGTCTTTTATCAGCTCTTTGCTTATCTCGGGTAAAGCTAGAGTAGGCAATCCACTAGGAATGTCCCGAATAAGGCTGACTCCATTAGAACCTAAGTCTAGCAGATATACTACTAGCGTTCCTAGAATTACTACAATAAGTTGAGAGGGTATCTTCTTATTTACCCGTTTGATGATGAAGATGATAGCTATGGAAACCACACCAATAGCTGCTGTAGTGTAATTCACCTCTCCCCATTGCTTACTTAGTGCTGAAAATACCTCGTAGATGTATTTACTCTGTCCAATATCAACCCCTAATAGGTGCTTTAATTGACTTGCAGCTATTATAAGTGCAGCAGCTGACATAAACCCGCTAATAACAGGTTTAGAAAGAAGATTAACCACAAAACCCAGTCGGAACATACCGAAGAGCATTTGGATAACACCGACCATTAGGGTGAGGGCAAGTGTAAGTGTGATATAAGAGGCAGTACCGCTACTAGCAAAAGTTCCTATTGCTACGGCCACTAATAGAGAATCTAAGGCAACTGGGCCAATTGCTAGTTGCCGTGATGTACCAAAGATGGTATAGATAAGTAGTGCGGCAGTAGCAGCATACAATCCATGAACGGGCGGTAAACCTGCTAACATAGCATAGGCCATGCCCTGGGGAATAAGCATTACGCCAACGGTAAGTCCAGCCACAAGGTCGCCTCGGAAGTATTCTTTAGAATATCCTGGTAGCCACTTTGATATTGGGAACAGTCCTTTTAAACGATCCATAGGACAGTAAAAGTACGGTGTTGAGGGGATATCTTAGGTGAGCAAGGTTACACAGCTTTAAAGCTGCTCCTTAATTATGATCTTATTCCTACCTAGCTCTACCAAACCGTCTTTTTCCATTTTCTTCAGTAGACGGGAGATCACTTCGCGATGAGTGCCTAATTCACGTGCTATATCTTGGTGTGAAATTGGAAGTAGGTCTTTTTGAAGAGCTTGTTGTTTTTCTTTTAGGTAACGGATCAATCGCTCATCCATTTTGGCAAAAGCAATATTGTCAATGGTATTCATCAACTCGTTGAAGCGTTTCTGATAAGTGGTCATTACCAAGTTTTTCCAACTGGTGTATTTTCCTGTCCATTCATCTAAGTAGCGAATGGGTATCATTATCATCTTCGTGTCCTCTTCCGTAATGGCCTTTATCTCGCTCTTTTGGTTGGCCATACAACAGGTAAGTGACATGGCACAAGTTTCGCCAGGGTAGAGGTAGTAAAGAAACAACTCATTACCCTGCTCATCCTCACGAAGAATACGTACACTACCTTTTAGGATAAGGGGGATGCTTTTGATGTACTGCCCAGGTTCTATCATAGCAGTAGCAGCGGGTTGATCAACTAACATACCAACCTCTGATAACTCTTTTAAAAGCTCTGGTTCCGTAAGAGAAGGGTAGTGCTGTTTTACAACTGCAAGCAATTTATCATCGTGCACAATACTCATAGTGTAAAGCTAGCTAAGAATTTATCAATTACAGTCGCCAGGTAATTGACGGATCCACTCACTAATAAGGGCAACAGCTTCTGTATGCTGGGTGCTCCTTCCCAATTCGGGCATGCGAACTTCTGGGTCATCTGACTGCATACGGAATACTAAGATGGATTCTTCTGGGTGACCAGGCTTAATATCAAATTGAAAACCACCTGACCCTTTTCCAGCTGCAACAGGACCTTTACAAATACCAAAGGTCTCAGGGTCTTGTACTTCGGCTTCCAGGTGCAAACCAGAGTTATTGGCGGGCCCTTTAGGGTTGTGGCAGTAACCACAGTTAATGTCTAAATAGGCTCTTGCACGCTCATCTAAACTACCAGTACTAGGGTCGTTCCAAACTGCTAATTTTGGTAAAGCGCTTGTAGGTACACCAGTTAGCATACCATTGCTTTGCCAATATTCTATCTGATTCATAGTACCTGTGGCGTATTCATAGTCGCCATTCAAGTGCTTTGCTTTCGGACCGATAGGAACTAGGTCATCATTGTATTCGTGGCAACCTTTACATTCGTTCTTATTAGGTATTATGTAGTCAACTTCACGGTTGATACCATCCTCATCTATCCAGCTAATAGCTTTAGTTCCGCCAGCTATTTTACGTTCGGCATCAGTTTGCTCTTTATTCCAAACGTAGGTTTCAGCATCCCATTCACCACTTTTCTTCATTAAAAGACGGGTCTCTATTATTTGTCTCGAGGAATTGGGGTCCGACAAATCATCCTGATAAAAGAAATTCTTTATCAGGATACTACCATCAGGAAATTCAAAATCTCTTTCACCATTGTAAGTAGCTGAGAGTCCATCAGGAATATAAACGAAACGCTGCTTCTGAGAAAAATCGGTAAACAAGGTCGAATTTAGGCTATATGGAACCACACCGGAGTTAGGTTCCATATTAGCCAATTCGTTTACGTAGATACCATACTCACTTAACCATTCAAAAGGTTCAGCGGCAAGGTTTACGCCATTGTTGTTGTCTTCTGATTTGTTACAAGAAGAAGTAGTAGCTATTAAACTAAATAGCAGTAGTGTCGTTAAAGTCAGCCAACTTTTAGAACTCATAATTAAGGTGCATCAACAGTTATAGCTGGTAAAACTGTACCAACACAATCATGGCGATTAGCATCAAATGAAGGGTTAGTAAAGCCATTTTCCACATCCAAATTAGCAAAGCTCGAGCCAGTATTGTTCTGGATACATAATAGACCGTTTGTGCTTACTGAGTCTAGTTCACCAGCTACTAAAATATCATCAATGCCACCATTAGGGTAATTACTACTAATAGCAATACCTACCAAACCTAAACTAGTAGGTAACTGCTCCGTTCTGCTGAAGGTATTGTCGTGAATGTAAATGTTGCTAGGTGTTGTCTCATAGTTAGGGTCAGTAGGAACTGATTCACCAAATGCAGTTAGCACCAGGTAGTTAACTATACCAAAACCCATTAGGTTGTTATTTGTAATGGTGTTGTTAAACACTTCAACATCAGCCGTACTTAATATCATAATACCCGTTCCTGAAGGAACATTAGCAACGATATTTCCAGCAGGTGCAAAGTTCGCTCTACTGTTGTTCTCAATCACGTTATCATATACGCGGCAGTTTTTACCATACTGGGTAAGACCTGGTAGATCGAATATCAATATACCACCAGTATTGTCTTTAGCTGTGTTACCGTAAACGTCAGCATCAATGGTGTTCTCTATCTCAATTCCAGCAACGTTACCTTCAGCTATCGAATTTCTAACTATAGCACGATTAGTTTGACCAACATATATACCAGCATCAGATGCTCCATAAGCGTAGCAACCATCTATCAATACATCATTACAAAGTACAGGATATAGTCCGTATGCTCCATTATCTTTTGAAGGAGTACCTGTCCAAACAGTACCTACATTAATGAAGCTAATACCGTTACAGTCTTTAGTTTTAACAGCGTCACCCAAGGCATCTGCTACTGTTATGTTCAATATCTGAACTCTATCGCAGTTGTCTACTTTCAATCCTTCAGCTCCTGAAGTTTGTCCAGCAAAGCTTAGTGTGGTTGTAGTTCTACCGTCACCTAGAATTACAATACTGTCTTTACCTTCTACAGATAGCGTATTGGTGAAAGAATAGCTTCCTGCAGGAAAATAAATGGTATCACCATTTTCCATTTCTATCAATGCTGTCTGCGCTTGATCTTGCACGTCGCCCGAGGCGTCGATTGTTACTTTGTTGTTTAGGGGTGCATCTGGCGTTGGAGCGTCATCTTCGTCACACCCGGTCCATATAAAAAGTGTAGCTATAAGGATAGCTATAAGGGCATTATTGTTCATGAGGTATTGTTTTGATTATTCCAAAGTTAAGAAATACAGAGTGTAGGTCAAATGTTGGTTTTTAGCATTTGTGGGGGATGAAAGACATTTGCGAACTATATCTTGCTTAACGCCTTTTTAGTAATGCTTATTTTCGTGACCTAAATCGTTTATATGATACGTTCGTTACTCTTTTCAATGCTATTCGTTCTATCTAATGTACTACTAGCTCAACAGCCAAAGCACTATTCTTCTGCCGAAGTTTATCACATGCTTGAGGGTATGAATACGTTTGGTAGCGCACTATATATAGCAGCCCATCCTGACGACGAGAATACGCGCTTGATAACCTATTTATCAAAGCATGAGCATATTCGCACTAGCTATATTTCGTTAACACGTGGCGATGGTGGACAGAATATGATAGGTACGGAACTGGGTAGCCAACTGGGTTTAATAAGAACCAATGAACTTTTAGCAGCAAGAAAAAAAGATGGTGGGCAACAATACTTCACTAGAGCGAATGACTTTGGCTACTCGAAAAATTATGAAGAGACACTAACCATTTGGGACGAAGAACAAGTGCTGGCTGACCTAGTATATGTTATCCGTAAGTTAAAACCTGACGTACTCATCACTCGCTTTCCACCACTTAGTTATAACTACCCTACACATGGGCATCATTCTACTTCGGCTTATTTAGCAGAAAAAGCTTTTGATCTAGCAGGTGATATGGATGCTTACCCAGGGCAGTTAGAAACTGTTGAAATTTGGCAACCGAAACGTTTGTATTGGAATACCTCGACTTGGTTTTATAGAAGAACAGGGGAGGAGATGGATACTACCGATAAAGTGATGTATAATGTGGGAGCATACTTGCCTACTCTTGGAATGGCAGTTTCTGAAATTGCTTCTGATAGTAGAAGTCAGCACAAAAGCCAAGGATTTGGAAGTGCGTGGAAACGTGGCGAGCAAAAGGAGTATCTGGAATTTGTGAAAGGAGAAATGGCTGATGGCGACTTATTTGATGGGGTAGAAACAACTTGGGCTAGATTGCCAAAGTCTACTAAAGCAAAAGAGGCGATAGATAGAGCGTTAGCAAAATTTGATGCTGGTGATCCATCTGCAATTCTTCCTGAATTGTTGGAAGCCTATAAAGTGTTAGGTACTTTGAAAGATAGCTATTGGAAAACCGTTAAGTTAGAACAGTTAAAGGAGTTGATAGCCGCCGCAAGTGGATTGTATCTTGAGGTAGTAGCCGACGCTGAAATGATAACACCAGGTGGTGAACTGAAGCTTACTGCTGAAGCTATACATAGAAGTGGAACAGATGTTAGGATGAGCAGCGTTTCATTATTGGGAAAGCAAGCTATTGAATGGAAAGCTGAGCAAATGGGGCGTGATAGAGTTCAGCAAGAAGAGCTGACTTTAGTAGTGCCAGAAACTGTGGCCTTCTCTCAACCTTACTGGTTGAAACAAGCACAGGAAAATGTAGGCATGTACAAGGTTGCGGATCAAGCTATGAGGGGTCCCGCAATTGCACTTTCTGAGCTGATAGCTAGCATTAGTATGACTATTGGTGGAGTTGCACTGACTTACGATATGCCTATCCAATATAAATGGACAGATAGAGTAAAAGGCGAGCTATATAAAGAGGTTAAGGTGGTGCCAGCTATTACCCTTGCGCCAAATACCAAAGCTATGTTCTTTACAGGCGAAGAAGCGAAAGAACTATCCCTTACAGTTAAGGCATGGAAAGCCGGTATAGCAGGTGAGCTTTCGTTCGATCTACCTGATGGATGGACTACAGAGCCAGCTCAATTGCCAATTGCATTTGAAAATGTTGGCGATGAAAAATTGGTGAAGATCAAAGTAACACCAGGTAAGAAAAGCGGTAGTTTTCAATTGGATCCTAAGTTTACGGTAGATACTAAAACATACGCTTCTGCCTTGGTAGAAATAGACTATGACCACATTCCTTATCAAACCATACTGCAGCCTGCGGCTGTTAAATTGCTAAAATTGGACCTTGAAACAACGGGAAATAAACTAGGCTACATTATGGGTGCTGGCGATGAAGTGGGTACTTATCTGGAACAGATAGGATATTCCATCACCGCGATAACAGAAGATAATATTGGGCAAATAGACTTGAGCCAGTTTGATGCGATATTAATAGGTATTAGAGCATACAACACCGAGAAGTGGTTACCTGCCAAAAAAGAACTACTGATGAACTATGTTGCCGCTGGAGGTAACATGATAGTGCAATATCAAACTACAAGAGGATTATTAACGGATGATATTGGTCCATACCCAATGAAGCTTGGTAGAGGAAGAGTAACGGTAGAAACAGCCACTATGAAAATGCTGAATGCGAAGCATCCGATATTTAACGCGCCCAATAAGATTACTGATGCCGATCTAGAAAACTGGGTACAAGAACGTGGATTATATTTTGCTGAAACTTGGGATGAAAAATATGAACCGCTATTTGAAATGAACGATCCTGGTGAAGATCCTTTACAAGGTAGCCTGATAGTTGCCGATCATGGTAAAGGAACTTTCGTATTTACAGGCATTTCTTTTTTTCGAGAATTACCAGCAGGAGTTACAGGTGCTTTTAGGTTATTGACCAATATCATATCGTATGAGCAGCAATAAAGAAGGGGCGGCAGGTTGGAATAAGCTATATGCAGCAATGCTCTTGTTCCTTCTGATTCAGATTGCTATTTATTACTGGATAACCTATCGCTATCTATGAGTAATCTGGATTGGGCAGTAATGTTGGGTACGCTCTTTTTCATCACCGCATATGGGGTTTGGAAAACGAGAGGAGCAAAAGACATAAAGGCCTACTTGTTAGGCGATAATCAGTCTAAGTGGTGGACCATTGGTCTTTCCGTTATGGCGACCCAGGCAAGTGCAATAACATTCCTCTCCACACCTGGTCAAGGTTATGAAGAGGGGATGGGTTTTATACAGTTCTATTTTGGATTGCCGCTGGCTATTGTCATTATTTGTGTGGTCTTCATACCGCTCTATTATAGGTTGAAAGTGTACACGGCTTACGAGTTTCTAGAGTCACGTTTTGATTTGAAGACTAGGGTGTTAACCGCTTCACTATTTCTATTGCAAAGAGGTTTGGCGGCAGGTATTACCATATATGCTCCAGCGATAATTCTCTCTCAAATACTAGGTTGGGATCTAAGGTTTACCGTTATCTTCATTGGGGTACTTGTTATCATCTATACCGTTTCAGGCGGCACAAAGGCAGTTAGTCAAACCCATAAGCAGCAGATGTTCGTCATCTTTTCGGGTATGTTCATCACTTTCGGTGTGCTGGTATATTATTTGTCAGAGCATGTGACCTTCGGTGAGGCTATTGACCTTGCTGGGGTGATGGGTAAAATGAATGTGATAGATACCAGTTTTGACCTTAACAATAAATACACCTTATGGTCTGGGCTGTTAGCGGGCATGTTTCTTCAACTATCTTACTTTGGTACTGATCATTCGCAAGTGCAACGGTACCTTTCTGGGAGTTCTATAAGGGAAAGTAGAATGGGCCTGATCTTCAATGGATTTGTAAAAATCCCAATGCAGTTTTTTATTCTGCTAACGGGTGTGTTGGTATTTGTCTTTTACCAATTCCAGGAACCACCTATCTACTTTAACGAAGCTGCAAAGGAGCGTACGGAACAAACTGAATTTGTAGGTGAATTTCAAGAACTAGAAAAGGATTACAAGGAGCTTCATCAAGCGAAATTGGCAACACTTGATAATTGGGTGGCAAGTTCACGAGCTGGTGATGAGCTTGCATCGGTGGAGCATGAAGAGGTATTAAAGGTGCAGTCTGCTGAAACAAAAGCCCTTCGCAAAAAAGCTGCTGCAGTGGTAGATAAAGCTGACCCAGGTACAAAACCACCTGAAGATGATTTCATCTTTATCACTTTTGTGATGAATTTCCTTCCAGTCGGTTTAATAGGGTTGCTATTGGCTGTGATCTTCTCAGCTGCTATGTCTAGTACCTCAGCAGAATTGAATGCCTTGGCTTCTACTACTACTGTAGATATTTACAAACGTAATTTCAAACAAGAGGCTTCCGATGAACATTATTTGAAAGCATCAAAATTCTTTACTGCCGCCTTTGGTGTTGCAGCTATTTTATTTGCTCTTGGGGCATCACTATTCGAGAATCTAATAGAAGCAGTTAATATTTTAGGGTCACTGTTTTATGGGACTATATTAGGTGTCTTTATAGTGGCCTTCTTTGTAAAGCAAGTTGGCGGGAAAGCCGTTTTTTATGGAGCGTTAATGGCCGAATTCTGTGTTATTGCCATTTACGTTTTAAATGACATGGGGTTACTGCATATTGAATACTTGTGGCTTAATATTATCGGATGCTTTTTTGTAGTTGTATTTAGCTTAATAATACAGATGCTATTCGGCGGTGGAGTTCATAAACTAAAATAACACGACCGCTTGTTACTAGATCTAACGATACTAAAAAGCCCCTTAGCTATTTGCTAAGGGGCTTTATTCTATTAGTTGATAGGCCTATTGGATCACTAAACGATCTACAAAGGTTTGTCCGTTCATTGTCAAACGAACCATGTACATTCCGCGATCTAAGTTGCTTACATCAAAACGGTCAGCATAGCTGCCCGACTGGTAAGTTCCTTCCAATAAATTAGCCGCTTCACGACCCGTCATGTCATACAATTTGATGCTTACTTCCGTTTCTTTGTTTAAGGTATAGTCGAAAGAAAGGTCGAAGCTAGTAGGATTAGGGTACAAAGCTACTCCACTTAGGTCGGAGATATTTGCCACACTAACCATTTGATTGTTTGTACAACCTATTTTGTTCAAGGCTGATGCATTGTCTAATGAGTAGGTACAATCCCAAACGATAACATTACCAGTTCTGTTACTAGTAGCGTTCAATGCAAAACTTAAAATCTCCGTACCAGAAGCTGGTGCAGTCCATTTGATAACGAATCCACCAGATTTTGGTGCGCTAGATCTTACTTCAATACCATTAGCTAATGTAGCGGTATCAATTTGGGCAGCGTTAGCTCCAACTCCATAAAACAAGCCTACTTCTGATGGATTTACAGTGTTTGTTAGTGTTAATACAAATTCTGTAGTTACTGCATTAGCATCTACGTTTATAATTATGTCATAAGTTTGACCAGCTGTATATCCGCCTGCAAGGGGGGTTGCACCAGTGCCAATAGTAAATTGAGGGTCAGATTGAGCATTGGTAAATGTAAAAGCGAACAACATTAAAGCTGATAGTAATAGATTTTTCATGAGGAAAGGTAGTTTAGGTTTAGAATAGCGCGAAAATAAGCATAAACAAAAAAGATGGAGCGGTGAGCTTCATCTTTTTATTGTCATTTCTTTAAACCTATTCTGCTGGAGGTGCAGGAAGTTTAGACTTAAAGGTCTTTTGAAATTCCTCCCAACCAACTTGTTTGTAATGGTCCATTCCAAAATATGCTATGATAGGCTCGTAGTCTTTCGGACCTCTAAAACCAGGAATGGCTTGTATCACGCTCAAATTCTCGTCAACAAAAACTACTGTAGGATAAGAACTTATCTTAAAAAAATTGGCTAGCTCATGTCTTGAATTACGACCTCGCGCTTTTGCAGGGTCGTAAGCAGGATTAGAAAAGCTCTTGTCCGCTATGGTTATTTCTTCATTACCCTCGCCATTGAATTTAACGGGATAGTAGTATGTATTTAGATATTCAGCAATAGTTGGGTTGTTGAATGTAGCTGCATCCAATTTTCTACACCATCCGCACCAGCTGGTGTAGGCATCAACCATTAGCTTTTTAGGGTTCTTTTTGTGGGCTTCCATGGCTTCTTCAAAAGTGTACCATTTAACCAATCCACCCTCTACGGCTTTTGGAGGTTCAGGAGTGGTAGCGCCAAAGAAAAAGAAAGAAGTAAGTGCAATTAAGAATATAGAACGCATAGCTACTTTTTTATAAATGTACGAGTTGAAATCGTTTTAAGTTCCTTATAAGTGAATTACCTCACCGTATGCCGCTGCCGCAGCTTCCATAATAGCCTCGCTCATGGTAGGGTGGGGGTGTACTGTTTTGATTATCTCATGACCTGTAGTTTCCAGTTTTCTGGCGGCTACTACCTCAGCTATCATTTCTGTAACATTAGCACCAATGAAGTGTGCACCCAACCATTCACCATACTTGGCGTCAAATATCACTTTCACGAATCCTTCGCGAGCACCAGCAGCTGTTGCCTTACCTGATGCGGTGAATGGGAATTTACCCACTTTGATGTCGTATCCTGCCTCTTTAGCCTGTGCTTCTGTATAACCTACACTAGCTATTTCTGGCTGACAGTAAGTACATCCTGGTATGTTACCATAGTCTAATGCTTCAGGGTTTTGACCTGCTATCTTTTCTACACAAATTATTCCTTCAGCAGAAGAAACGTGGGCTAAAGAAGGTCCCTTAACTATATCACCAATGGCGTAGTATCCATCAACATTGGTCTTGTAGAAATCATCTACTAGTACTTTATCCTTATCAGTTTTGATACCTACTTGCTCTAATCCAAGGTTCTCTAGGTTAGATTTAACTCCTACTGCGCTCAGCACTACATCGCACTCAAGCACTTCTGTTCCTTTTTTGGTCTTTACGGTTACCTTACAACCTTTACCTTTTGTATCTACAGCTTCTACGCTGCTTTCCAGCATTACTTTAATGCCTTTCTTCTTATATTGGCGAAGTAGCTCGCGGCTAACTTCTTCATCTTCTACAGGCACTAGGCGCGGTAAATATTCTACTATAGTTACTTCCGTACCTATTGAGTTGTAGAAATAGGCGAATTCAACACCAATTGCTCCAGCACCTACTATTACCATTTTCTTAGGCTGCTTATCCAAAACCATGGCTTCGCGATAACCTATTACCTTCTTTCCATCTTGCTTTAAGCTTGGTAGTTCTTTAGATCGGCCACCAGTTGCTATGATGATATTCTTGGCTGTATGATCGGTCTTCTTGCCATTAGCGTCTGTAACTTCTACCTTTTTACCTGGCTTTACTTTTCCAAGTCCAGCAATGATGTCTACTTTATTCTTTTTCATCAAGAACTGTACACCCTTGCTCATTTGATCTGCCGAGCCACGGCTTCTTTTTATTACAGCATCAAAATCTACCTTGGCATCTTTAACAGTCAAGCCATAGTCTTCTGCATGTTGCATATACTCAAACACTTGAGCGCTCTTTAGTAACGCTTTGGTTGGTATACAACCCCAGTTAAGGCACACACCACCTAGTTCAGCTTTTTCTACCACAGCTACTTTCTGTCCTAATTGCGCTGCACGAATGGCTGCAACATATCCACCTGGACCACTACCAATTACTATAATATCGTACGTCATTGTCTTGCTTGTTTAAGGACCTGCAAATTAACAAGAAAAAAGGCGATGGGAAAGTGAAATTGACCTATTCGGTCATGTCATCTACCACAATATCAGGGTACTTCGTTTTGTCGAAGCTAAAGGTCCCTTCAGGTAGAGTGCTATTCGTTTTCATGTCGGTAAGTTCCCATGTGTAAAACACCCCATCAGCAGTAGTAATAACGGCCTTAACAATGGTTTTAGACTTCTCATCTACGAAAACCATTACTTGTTTATAGGTGCTATTCTCTAGGTCTTTGGGTATCAGCTTTATCTGTTTCACTTCTTTTCCGTTAACAGTTGCCGTTCCAGCCATTCTATAGTAAAACCCTTTCTCGTAAATGGTGAAAAGTTCGGTAGGGCTCTCAATGCTTTCGCCATCGGGCTCATACATGTTTATCTGTAGTTCGTTGTCGCTCTTTAAGTAGATCCAACGCTTTACATTGTCACATACAATGATAAACTCCTCGGTCTCAATACGATATTTATCGTCTTTCAGCCATACTTTGCCTGCACTAGCCTCTTTCAGATCATCTTCAGGCGATTCTATCACCATCTTAAAATTGGTAAGCATCGACTTGTAAGACTTGAACTGGGCACTCACCTCGTCTAACAAGACTTTGGCGGTGGGGTCATTCTCCATCTTGCGGTCGTCTTGCGCAAATAGGGATAGAGATAAAATAGAGAAAATGGCTAGGGTAAAAATTCCTTTTTTCATAGTTGTAAAGTTACATACCCTCAGCGTTACTCAAAAACTGTTCCAATTGATAGAGGTCAGGTATCAAAACTTCACGGGCTTTGCTTCCTTCATTAGGGCCAACTATACCAGCTTGCTCTAATTGGTCCATCAATCGGCCTGCTCGGTTATATCCTAATTTCAATCTGCGTTGTAACATAGAGGTAGAGCCCTGTTGAGTTTGTACTATCTGGCGAGCTGCCTCTTCAAACATATCATCACGGTCAGTCGGGTCTAAAAATGTGCCGCTGTCATCACCTTCTTCATTGAATTCAGGCAATTGGAATGACTCTAGATAACCTTGTTGCTTTCCAATGAACTTTGTAATGGCTTCTACCTCTGGTGTGTCTACAAAACCACATTGTAGTCTGGTTAAGTTTCCATCTATGGAAATAAGCATGTCTCCTCTACCAATTAATTGGTCGGCGCCACTAGCATCTAGAATGGTTCTTGAATCTACTTTTGAAGTTACTTTAAAGGCTGCCCTAGCAGGAAAGTTTGCCTTAATAACTCCAGTAATGATATTTACTGATGGCCTTTGTGTTGCTACGATCAAGTGGATACCAATAGCACGGGCAAGCTGTGCTAGTCGGGCAATAGGTGTTTCCACTTCCTTACCTGCTGTCATCATCAAGTCAGCAAACTCATCTACTACCAATACGATATATGGTAGGTATTTATGCCCTTTATTTGGATTCAAACGTCGAGCTGTGAATTTCGCATTGTACTCTTTTAAGTTACGTACTTGCGCATCTTTCAAAAGATCATAACGCTGGTCCATTTCAATACAGAGTGCATTTAGGGTATGGATCACCTTTTTGGTGTCGGTAATTATGGCCTCTTCATCACCTGGTAAGCTAGCAAGGAAATGTTTCTCTATGTGAGAGTATAACGTTAGCTCCACCTTTTTTGGGTCTACTAAAACGAATTTTATTTCAGCGGGGTGTTTTTTGTATAGCAGCGATACTAGAACGGCATTAAGCCCAACAGACTTACCTTGACCTGTTGCACCCGCCATAAGTAGGTGAGGCATTTTAGCAAGGTCGGTCACAAATATTTCGTTGGCAATATTTTTCCCGATAACTATTGGGAGCTCCATTTTAGAATGCTGAAATTTCTCTGAAGCTATCAAGGTCCGCATTGAAACTATC
>CAYGTK010000081.1:0-16468 GCA_964352775.1 uncultured Chitinophagaceae bacterium | reverse complement strand
AAACCAGATAGGTACGTTGACTGAAACTATTGATGCCGTTCAGATGGCTACAAAAAATAGGTTTAATAGTGTGATGAGTCACCGCTCAGGAGAAACCGAAGATTCAACTATTGCTGATCTAGCTGTGGCATTATCTACGGGACAGATCAAGACAGGTTCCGCTTCACGTTCTGACCGTATGGCCAAGTACAATCAGTTGCTTCGTATTGAAGAGGAACTAGGTGATGTTGCCTACTATCCTGGACGTAACTATCGCTTCTTTTAGTAGGCGCGGTATCTACATATCCGAAGAAGTAGTAATTTAGAATAATGAAGGAATTGGTAAACAACATTCCCAGTTGGATGAAAAGTAGGTACGTACTCGTGGGTACTGCTTTTTTAACGTGGATGTTATTTTTTGATAACAATAGTTTCGTTGATCAATTCCAACTTAAAAGGCAACTCGGAAAACTGGAAGATGAAAAAGAGTTCTACCAAAAAGAGATAGTGAGTATAGACGAAACAAAGAAGGCTCTTTTTACAGACAAGTCTACCCTAGAAAAATTTGCTCGTGAAGAGTATTTGATGAAAAAGGATAACGAAGTAGTTTACGTTATCGTAGAAGAGTAGATCTACTCTTCTTAGTACCCGCCTTGGTACTTTCTAATAAACCATTCCAAACTTAAGAAGCTTATTAGTAGGGCGAATATCCATTTAAGATCGAGTAGTGGCTTCGTCTTATAGTTATCTATTAATGTCGCCTTAAGTGTGTCATCACCTACAAGCAATTGTGCAAGTTCATCCAGTTTACTAGGGTAGAACAACTTACCCGCTGTGCGCTCGCTTATTTGATACAGCAGCTGATGATCAGCTTGACCATTACTTGCTTCTAATTGAAGCGCTGTGATGGTGAATTTGCCACTAGCGTTATATGTTTTACCTGCAAGAGTGGTTGTTGCGGAATAGGTATAGCTACCAACTGGGAAGTTGGCTAATTGCAATACATACCCATTTCCACGCTTGTTGAATTGGTAGGGGAACTCTTTACCCTCGGCATCCTTAACTGTTAAACTTACTTCTGGCTCATTCACTAGTTCGTAAGCATCATTGTATAACTCTGCCTTCAAGTCTATCACCTCACTTTCGTTGAACACATTCTTAGTTAGTGTTACTCTAAACTGTCGTTTGTCTTCTTTTACCGCTAAATACTGAATGGTTTTAGTGATCAGTTCATTAAATGTTTCGTGGTCGTTATTTTGTAGGTAATCGTACAATCGCCAGCGCCATATTCCTTCGCCAAGTAATACACTTGTTCTGTTTCCCAATTCACTATCAAAAGCAAGGAGAGGATAATCTGTAGTTACCGAACCGATGCGTTGCTTCAATAGCACTTTAGCAGTACTTGATAAGGTAATATCTCCAAAAGGGGATGCTAATGGTGGGAACTTAGGCAGTTTGCCACTCACACTTTCATCCAAGGTATAATTGCTAAAATCAGGGTCTACTACCGCAGCTACTTGGTTAGCATTTCCTGAACGTGCCTTAATGCTTACCACACTCTGTATCTCATCTAAGGTGTTGTAATTACTTTGCGATCCTGTGATATACCATAGGGGTGTTTGCTCTTGCTTTGCCTTTTCGATAAAGGACTTTACAGCATATCTACGGGATGGTAGTTGATGCATGATCACTAGATCGAAAGCATCTGGAGAAATATCATTTAGCTTGTCGGCATATGTAATTACTACTTCATAATTCTTGTTGCTCTCTGCAGCTTGCTTTAGTGCCGTAATGTCTGGATGTGGTGCATGAGCTGCGATAAGAACTTTCTGCCTGCCATCGAGCACATCAATGAAAATATCTTTTCGGTTATTTATCCGAGTATATTCATCACTTACTGGGCTTAGCTGTAAAACGAAATGTCTAAGTCCCTTCTTATCAGCATTTAGAACGAATTCATAGAGGTTGGTGGCCTTATCGAAAGTAACTTCTTGCTCGTTTAATTTCTTTACATTATTACCATCTGTATAGTCCCACAAGCTAAGCTTCGACTTTACATTCGGGTAGTTATCGGCTACAACTTCCGCTTCTATCTTAAAGCGATCGCCTAAATAGACGATGCGATTGAAATAGGCTTGGTCTATCTTAATATCCTTCTTTACAGTAGTATCGCCAAGGGCTATCGTATGAACTGGGAATTTAGCTTGACCAGCAGTATAGAGCGGGTTACTACCTTGATTATAAATACCATCAGTAGCAAGTACTGCTGCGGCTACGTTTTGATTGGTATAGAGGTCTATTAGTTGCGAAAGCCCACCAGAAATATCCGATAACTTAGCGTTGTACTGCCCATCCCACTCCGAGCGAAGTTCAGAACCTAAAGCATATTCCTGTACATCGAATTTTTCAGACATGTTGCGCTTCATCTGCTGTATGCTACTAGCATAAGTAACTGAATCTTCGGTACTAGCCCAAGAGCGCTGAATAGAGCTAGACCCGTCTTGCAATAGCAGTACTATTGGTTTCTTAGTTTCGGTCGTTAAAGTCTTGATGAAGGGAGAAAGTAGTAAGAAGGCCAATACACTAACCACCACAAAACGTAAAAAGGCTAAGCCTAGAAAACCTTGCTTCTGTGCCTTTGTGGGTTCTTGTATATAGTTGGTCTTATAATATAGTAGGAACGCATAAACGACCCCTAAGCCTAGGCAAAGTATAATGAACCAGTAAGGGTATTCTAAAGTAAGACTCAAAACAAGCTAAGATCGTTGTATGCTATAACTGTATGCAAAAATAGAAATTGTATGCGGTAGCTGCTTTATTAGCGACTTAAGCCACCACAAACACTAAGTACTTGAGCTGTAACGTAACTAGAAAGATCAGATGCTAAGAACACGGCAACATTTGCCACTTCATCAGCTAAGCCCAATCGCTTTAATGGGATCGATTTCTGAAACTCCTTTTGGGCATCCTCTCCAAGCTTATCGGTCATGTCAGTAACGATAAATCCTGGGGCTATTACATTACATCTCACATTTCTAGAGCCCAGTTCATCTGCCAAAGACTTAGAGAAACCAATAATACCTGCTTTAGAAGCGGCATAATTAGTTTGCCCAGCTTGCCCTTTAATACCTACTATAGAGCTGATATTGATGATAGACCCTTTACGGTTCATCATCATTGGGCGAGCTATGTGCTTGCTAAGGTTGAAAACAGATTTTAGGTTAGTGGCCATTATCTCGTCCCACTGTTCTTCACTCATCCGAAGAAGAAGGTTGTCGCGAGTAATACCAGCGTTGTTCACTAGTGAGTCGATCTTACCGAATTCTTCCAGTACATCTTTTATCAATACCTCACTTTCTTCATAAGATCCAGCATCGCTTTGGTAGACTTTCACCTTTACGCCAAAGCTCTCTGTAAGTTCCTTAGCTAATGCTTCTGCCTTTTCTTTCGAGCTGGCGTAGGTAAATGCCACATCTGCCCCTTCTTGTGCAAAGCGACGAACGATAGCTTCACCGATACCTCGCGATCCTCCGGTGATAAGTGCAGATGTTCCTTGTAGTAAACCCATTAGGTATTAAGCGTTAACTCCAGCTTCTTCTAAAGCTTTTACCATAGTCTCACCAATAACTGCTGGAGATTCTACAACAGTAATACCACACTCACGCATGATCTTCATTTTGGCTGCAGCGGTATCGTCTTTACCACCAACAATAGCACCTGCGTGACCCATTCTACGTCCCGGAGGGGCAGTTTGTCCAGCGATAAAACCAACTACAGGTTTAGTACCATTTTCTTTTATCCAATGTGCAGCTTCAGCTTCCATGCTACCACCTATCTCACCTATCATGATGATACCATCAGTATCAGGGTCGTTCATCAATAGTTCAACAGCATCTTTAGTAGTTGTTCCAATAATAGGATCACCACCAATACCGATACAGGTCGACTGACCCATACCTGCTTTGGTTACTTGGTCTACCGCCTCGTAAGTCAAAGTACCAGAACGCGAAACAATACCGATACGGCCTGGCGTATGAATAAAGCCCGGCATGATACCTACTTTAGCCTCACCCGGTGTCATTACACCTGGGCAGTTAGGACCGACCATACGGCAGTCGTGCTGATCAATATAGGCTTTCACCTTTACCATATCTTGTACGGGAATGCCTTCTGTGATGGCTACTATCACCTTGATAGCTGCATCAGCAGCTTCCATAATGGCATCAGCCGCAAATGGAGGTGGTACGAATATGATAGATACATCAGCGCCTGTTTCTTTTACAGCATCTTCAACAGTATTGAATACAGGCTTATCTAGGTGTGTAGTACCACCTTTCCCGGGTGTTACGCCACCTACTACTTGAGTACCGTATTCTATCATTTGTGAAGCATGGAAAGAACCTTCTTTCCCTGTAAAACCTTGCACTATGATCTTGGAATCTTTATTGACTAAAACGCTCATGTACGTTAGAATTTCGTGTTAAAATAATGGTGGCTAAAATAAGGCTTTAGCTAGGCGAAACAAAGCTGCCCAGATGTTAATTACATCAATTTTTTCGTGCTCCTTCGCGTAATTCTCTAAGGAACTTGGATGCGAATACAAAATCGTTCAATTCCTCATCATCAGTATGCAGTATTTCCTTGTTACTACCTTCCCAATGCTTAAGGCCCTGATTTAAGTAAAGTATTTTATCACCAATACCCATAACCGAGTTCATATCGTGTGTATTTACGATAGTGGTGATATTCAGATCAACGGTAATTTCCTTGATAAGATCGTCGATGACTATTGCTGTTTTGGGGTCTAATCCAGAATTTGGCTCGTCACAGAACAAGTATTTAGGTCGCAAAACTATAGCTCTTGCAATACCTACTCGTTTCATCATACCACCACTGATCTCCGATGGGAATTTTTTGTGTGCACCCTCTAGCTGTACTCGGTCAAGGCAAAAATCTACTCGTTCTTGCTTTTCTTGCTTAGTTAAGTTCGTGAACATATCAAGAGGGAAACGTACGTTCTCTTCCACGGTCATAGAATCGAACAATGCATTACCTTGGAAAAGCATACCCAACTCCATACGGATGACCTTCCTTTCCTTTCTTGTCATGGAGGAAAAGTCTCTATCAGAATAGAGGATCTCTCCAGAGTCGACTTCTAAAAGGCCTACCATGCATTTTATCAATACCGTTTTACCAGCACCACTTTTACCAATTATCAAATTACACTTTCCAGCTTCAAAGGTGGTAGAAATACCTTTCAGCACCTTCTGCTCAGTGAATGACTTTTCTATGTTTCTTAACTCTATCACAAGAAAAGGCTTGCTATTAAGAAGTTAGCTACTATTAATATAATACTACTGAAGACTACGGCTCTAGTGCTTGCTGCACCAATATCTAATGCCCCACCTTTTGCATAAAATCCCTGGTAGCTGGATACCGAAGTGATAATGAAACCAAAGGTTACCGACTTGAAGTACATAATGTACAAGTTATAGTCACGTAAAGGGGATTGTAAACCACGTATATACTCTGCATCTGTATAAATACCTGTAGACATACCAGCTAGCATACCTCCATAAATACCAAAGCATACCGATACTGTTACTAAAAGCGGCACCACTATAACTGCTGCTAGAATTTTTGGTCCGATAAGGTAAGATGCGGTATTAACGCCCATGATTTTCAGAGCGTCTATCTGTTCAGAAATACGCATGGTTCCGAGTTCGGAAGATATGTTGGAGCCTACTTTACCGGCTAATAGTAATCCTGATAGGGTAGGGGCTAATTCTAATATCATCGATTCTCTGATGATCAAACCTATCCACCACATCGGGATGATATTACCCTCTAATTGATAAGCGAATTGAATGGCTGATACTGCACCTATGAATAGGGACATAATGGAAATGATACTTAATGACCCTACACCGATGAGCGACATCTGTCTAAACGTCTCACGACTGTACATGGATAGTTTCTCAGGCCTTGTAAAAAGGCTCTTGATCATGAGAACGTATCTACCTAAATGAAAGAAGAAATTCATAGTCGTGTAAAGAAGCAAAAATAGGCTAATTTTAGCTTCTTCACATTAACAGATAAGTACTATTATGAGCTATGTTGTAGTTTCTGGGGCAACGAAAGGGATAGGAAGAGCCATTGCTGACCACTTTTTGAAGGGTGGAGCGAATGTGGCTATTTGCGCAAGAAGTGAAGATGATCTAAAGGAATTTCAAGAACTGGTAGCCAAGAATTATCCTGACCAACAGGTGCTTATCAAGGTAGCCGATGTTTCCAAAAAAGCTGATGTTACAGCTTTTGCTGATCATGTAAAACAGAACTGGCCTAAAGTAGATGTGCTAGTTAACAATGCAGGGGTATTCTTTCCTGGCGAGGTTACTAAAGAAGATGATGGGGTGCTAGAGCAAATGATAAACACTAATTTGTATAGTGCTTACCACTTAACAAGGGCACTCTTACCATCCATTAAGAAGTCGGAGAAAGGGTACATTTTCAATATCAGCTCCATTGCTGGATTGCAAGCCTATAATAACGGTGGGTCTTATTCTATTTCGAAATTTGCAATGTTGGGATTATCGAAAGCCCTTCGGGAAGAATTGAAAGAAGATGGCATAGGGGTGTGCTCGGTACTTCCCGGTGCTACGTTGACCTCTGCTTGGGATGGAGTTGATCTGCCAGAAAGTAGATTTATAGATGTGCAGGATATAGGGAAGTTGGTGTGCGATATTTATAACTTCTCGCACAGAACCGTGATAGAAGACATCGTGATAAGGCCGATGTTAGGAGATATTTAGTGAGTAACCACTTTATTGTTTTGTTTGTAGTGGAAGTACCAAGTCAAGAACACTCCGCTAAATAATACGTAAGGCATTATTAGTAAGTAAAGGATTCCTTTATTTAATCCCAGTGCCAAGTTTATGGGTGCCCCTGATTCTAAAGATTGTTCTGCAGCTGCTCGACACATAGCGCACTGTGCTGAAAGATCTAGTGGCAGTAAAGCCAACAGTGCCACAAAAACAAAAAGGAATAGAATTAACTTTTTCATCGTGCTACTATTAATAGTATGGTGAGATCAATACATAAACAAGCACGCCCGTGATGGCCACATAGAACCATATAGGCCAAGTGACCTTAGCGATCTTCTTATGCTTCTCAAATTGTCCAGTTAATGCTCTAAAAAAGGTGAAGAGTATAAATGGTAAGACCCCTGCTGCTAGTATAACATGCGTAATGAGTATGAAATAATAGAAGTATTTCAAACCACCTTCGCCTCCATAGGTAGTTGGTTCTGATAAGGAGTGATATACTACATAGCTCAATAGAAAAATAGCGGAAAGCCCAAGAGCCAGTCCCATCATGGTTTTATGGGCTGTGATGTTTTTCTGCTTAATGAATAGTAATCCCAACAATAAAAGTACTGCTGTAGTACCATTGATAATGGCGTGAAATAATGGTAGAATGGTAATGTCGAAACCAACATCTACTTTGGGTGGCTCTATAACAAATAATGCCACCACTAGCGCGGTAACTGCTACAGATATACCTATGATGGCATTTCTGGCTGTGTTATTGGATACTGTCATTCTGTAGATCTTTAAATATCTGGTACTCTATATCTAGATGAACAATATCATTTACCAGTTGGTTGACACTTTCTTTATCTACACCATTATAATATCCTCTAATAAAGCCTGATTTATCGATCAGCACAAATTTTTCGCTGTGTACAAAGGCTTCCTCAGCGTTTTGATCAGCTTCACGTGTTGCTAGCTTATAGAAATCGATAGCTAGGCTATATAGTTCCTGTTTAGACCCCGTTACGAATTTCCACATCTCATTATCAGCATTACGCTCCATGGCGTACTCTTTCAATACAGCTACAGTATCATGTTCAGGATCAACCGTATGAGAGAGCAATAGATACTCTGACTTTAAATTATCATTAGTTTTAAGCCATTCTTGAATGGTCTCCATGTTATCACTCATCTTTGGGCAAATGCCTGGGCAAGTGGTAAAGAAAAAGTCGGCAATAACAATTTTGCCTTTAAGATCAGATCGATAGAGGGTATCACCTGTCTGCGTTGCAAAAGAAAAGTCAGGCAAAGCAGCCTGACTCATCGTTGGTAATTTCTTTAAACGAGGGGGAACAGTATATTTCAGATAAGTGAAGTAACTAAAGAATGATAAGGGTATCACCAGAATTACTAAAAACGCTACAAGCTTACCTAATTTCAAATGCTATTGTTTTTTATTCCCAGAATGCACGCATTGCTCCCCATGAGTCACCTTCTAAAATGAAGGCGATAATACCCCATACCAAGAATAGGAAAGGCATTAACACAGAAAGAATAAGTGCTCTAGATTCATATTTTAAGTGCATAAACTCACCCATGATGAAGAAGGCCTTAGCCACACTCATAAAGATGAATAGTAAGTTCAATAATAGTCTAGGCCAACCTTCTGGCCAAGTAACTGCTATTGCAACTTCAGCTATAGTAACTATGCCCATGATTAAGGTAGCTTTCCAAACAGCCTTTTTTTGGCTATGGTATGATGCGTCGTCTAATGTATGTGCCATGATAGTAGGTTGTAAGGATTATATCAGGTAATAAGCTAAGAATACTGCAACCCATACTAGGTCTACAAAGTGCCAGTATAAGCCAACTTTTTCTACCATTTCGTAGTGTCCGCGGCGTTGGTATACTCCACGTGCAGTCTGTACCCAGATAATGCAGTTAATAAGCACTCCTGAGAATACGTGGAAACCATGGAATCCAGTGATCAAGAAGAACCAGTGCGAGAAACGTAATTCGCCTAATTGGCCTTCCCAAACAGGAACATATTCACCACCTTCTAGTTTCCAATCAGTAATAAGGGCAGTACCCTCTGGATGAAACGGATTATATTCTAATGTCATGCCTTGGTCAATAAGGTGACCCCACTCCCAAGCTTGACAGCCCAAGAAACCAGCACCACCAAGTATTCCGAAGAATAACCAGATCAGCACTCCTTTCTGATTCATACGATGCCCTTCAATAACAGCCAACACCACGAATACAGAAGATAAGATCAATAAGAAGGTCATAAAAGTTACGAATACCAATGGGGCATTAGTAATACCTAATGCATCTTGAAATGGTATAGAGCTAAATACTACATCAGGACGTGGCCATGCCGTAGCACTTGCACGCGATGCAGCATATCCTATCAATAATCCTGCAAATGAAAAAGCATCTGATACGATAAGGAACCACATCATGAGTTTACCATAACTGGCATTCATGGGGCGATTACCACCATCCCATACACCTTGAGGAGGCTGGGCAGTTGTAATTGGAGTTTGTGCTACACTTTCGGTTGACATTGGGTTGGAAAGTTTATGCGTACATGAAAAATATGAGCAAATATAGCCACAATAGGTCAACAAAGTGCCAGTAGGTAGCTAAAAGTTGTACTCGAATACGCTTGTTCGGGTCGCTTTTATAACGACTAAAATTTTCTTTATTAGAGAATACAAAAAAGGACTTTAACCATGTAATGAATAGGATTATATAACCCACAGCAAAGTGAACGATGTGCATTCCGCTCAATACATATACAAAAGACCCTGATGGATTTCCGTCTAGGTAAATACCTATTTCTTGCATTTGTTGCCAGCCTAAGTATTGGCAGGCCATAAATGCTATTCCTAAGGTAACTGTTAATGTTAGTCCGAGTTGGTATTGTAAACTACTTTCTTTCTTAAATGCACGTGCAGCAAACCAGATAGTAAAGCTACTTGCAACCATAAAAATTGCACTGTACCAAAACGTATCGGGTAGGGTGAACTCTGTCCAGTTACCAGCACTGCGTCTTACAAGATATGCACTGGTCAACCCAGCAAAAGACATTATCATGCTTGCAATACCTATCCAAAGTGCAAAACGCTGTGGGTGCACTTTCTGTGTGCTTACATTATCCGGAAATTCTACTTTATCCATACTTATACTAGCCATATCAGAATATTGATCCTATTAATAAAGCAGTTAAAGCAACTGGTAAGTAAATGATACTAGCAAACATCAATTTGCGAGCATCAGCTACATCTACTGAACGGTATAAACGAATTGCTTGTGCAAGGAATAATAACCCTGCTATAAGTAGAACTATACCTGTTCCTATACCTGCCATACCTAGGAAAACAGTAAACAGCGAAACGGGTATCATGATGGCTATATAAATGATACACTGTAGAGCTGTGTATCTATCTTTTCCGCTTTTAGAAGGAAGTAATTTGAACCCTGCTTTTTGATAATCGTCATATCCTATCCAGCCAATTGCCCAGAAGTGTGGGAATTGCCATAAGAATTGGATGCTATAAAGTGTAACGGCTTCAATACCGATAACACCATTAGAAGCACATACCCAACCGATCAAAGGTGGCATTGCTCCAGGTATAGCACCTACGAACACAGCGATAGGAGATAAACGCTTTAGTGGGGTGTAAACGAAAGAATAAAGGATAAACGAAGCACCACCTAACAAAGCAGCAACTGGGTTAAAGAAGTACCAAAGAATAGCAATTCCAGATAATCCCATTATTCCAGCTGCTAATACAGCCTCTGGAACTTGCATTCTGTTTTGTGCTAATGGGCGGTTAGCTGTACGCTTCATTAACTTGTCGTAATCCTTTTCAAATACTTCGTTAAGAGCATTTGAGCCACCTGTTATCAAGAAACCACCTAAGAAGAGCAACACTAGTTCAACTATATTGAAAGAAGCACCAGCTGCTATTGCATAGGCCATTACAGCAGAGAATACTACAGTAACAGAGAGCCTCATCTTTACTAGTAAAGAATAGTCGGCTAGTTTTCTGGAAGCTATCGAAATAGCGGAAGAAACATATGACTTGGTCTGTATCATCTACCTTACTAAAGAAATTATTATGCTGAGGCGTGTTGCTTGTTCAATTCCTTTTCCTCGTCGGTTATAGGCTCCGTCTGAGGAATGAAGTCACGTCCGTTCTTACCATAATCATAAGGCCAACGGTATACTGCCGGTATTTCTCCAGGCCAGTTTCCGTGTCCAGGCTCAATAGGAGTAGTCCACTCTAGTGAAGTAGCTTCCCATGGATTTTCTGTAGTCATTCTTCTACCCTTATACATGCTGTAGAAGTAGTTGAATATAAATACCAACTGGGCACAGAATACAAGGATAGCGAATATGGTAATGAACTTATTAGTCCCATCATACTGTGCAGAGAAATCAAACGCATCGAAACGGAAGTAACGACGTGGAACACCTGACATACCCATGTAGTGCATAGGCCAGAATATCATGTAACTACCGATCAAGGTTATAAAGAAGTGGATATACCCAAGGGTATTATTCATGAAGCGACCATACATTTTAGGGAACCAGTGGTAGATACCAGCGAACATACCAAAGAATGCTGCTACACCCATCACAATGTGGAAGTGAGCTACTACGAAGTAAGTATCGTGCAATTGAATATCAATAGCAGAGTTACCAAGGAATATACCAGTTAGTCCACCTGAGATGAACATGGAGACGAAACCGATGGCAAAGAGCATTCCTGGTGTGAACCTTATGTTACCTCTCCAAATAGTAGTTATCCAGTTGAACACCTTGATAGCTGATGGCACAGCGATCAATAAGGTGAAGAGTACGAAAATAGATGCTACGAATGGGTTCAAACCAGATATGAACATGTGGTGAGCCCAAACGATAAATGATAAGATGGTAATACCCAAGATAGACAAGATCATGGCCATGTAACCGAAGATCGGCTTACGACTATTAACTGCTAACACTTCTGATACTATACCCATTGCAGGTAGAATAATGATATACACCTCAGGGTGACCCAAGAACCAGAATAAGTGCTGGAATAAGATAGGACTACCACCTGAGTAACTCAAAGCCTCTCCACCAATGTAAATATCACTTAAGTAGAAACTCGTTCCTAAGTGCTTATCAAATAACAACAATACAGCTGCTGCAAGAAGAACCGGGAAAGAAAGCAAACCAATAATAGCAGTAAAGAAGAATGCCCATATAGTTAAAGGCATTTTAAACATAGACATACCTTTGGTACGCATGTTTATCACCGTAGCTACATAATTCAGACTACCCATTGCCGAGGAGATAATGAATACAGCTATACTCAATAGCCATAAAGTCATACCCATACCGGAACCAGGGGAGGCTTGCGGTAGGGCACTCAGCGGAGGATAGGCAGTCCAACCACCAGATGCTGGTCCTGTCTCGATAATTAATGAGGTAAACATGATTATACTAGAAATTACAAAGAACCAGAAAGAAAGCATATTCACCAGTGGTGAAGCCATGTCTCTCGCTCCGATCTGCAATGGAATTAAGAAGTTACTGAATGTACCACTCAAACCTGCAGTTAATACAAAGAATACCAAAATGGTACCGTGCATAGTAACTAAAGCGTAGTAGAAGTTAGGCTGTAACTTACCTCCCTCTGCCCAGCGACCTAGTAACGTTTCCAAGAATGGGAAAGTCTCATCTGGCCAAGCTAGATGAAGACGGAAGAATACAGAGAATAACCCACCGATAACTGCCCATGCCATTCCTAATAAAAGGAATTGCTTAGCGATCATCTTGTGATCTTGACTGAAAATGTATTTAGTTACAAAGTTCTCTTCATGGTGATGATCATCATGGTGGTCGTCGTGACCATGTCCATGATCGTCCACATGAATGTCTGGTTGTAACTCTAAATGCTCGTTAGTACTTATTGTAGACATAATAAGCTGTTTTTATAGTGTTGTTGAAGTAGCGTCTTCCTCAGAATTATCTTTCGAAAGAACTACATCGTCTAAAACTTCTTCTTGATCTAATCCTAGTAACTCGTAGATAGGCTGTTGCTCAGAGAACCACTTTTCGTATTCCTCATCACTCACTACAGTTACTGTTTTACGCATATTCCAGTGTGCAGAACCACAAAGCTCGGTACACGCTAATTCGAAATCGAAATCTGGATTGTCATATTCAATTCTTGCTTCTGCTGTTGTTCTGGTAGGAGTCATCCAAAAACGGGTTGGAACTCCTGGTACACAATCCATCTTCACTCTAAAGTGAGGTAAGAAAAAACTGTGTAGTACATCTTTAGCACCTAGCTTGAATAATACTGGCTGGCCAACTTTCAAGACAATATTGTTAGGCATAAAATCATCCTTACTTCTAGGGTCTGTCCAATCAATACCTAATGTGTTCTCTCCAGTTATCTTTCTGTAATCTCTATCTCCTAATTCACCGTCAATTCCTGGGTAACGTAGTATCCAGTTGAACTGCTGTCCAGTAACTTCAACTATCTCAGTACCTTCTGGTGCAGGTGCAGTTATCTTGTTCCAATTCTCAATACCCATAGCTACCAATATGGTCAATACTACAGCGGGTACTGCTGTCCAAAGCACTTCCAACTTATTGTTATGCGGGAAGTAGTAAGCTGTTTGGCCTTCTTTCTCTCTGTATTTAAATGCAAACCAGAATAATAGAATGGTGGTAGCAATGAATACGATACCTGTGAAGAATAATGTCCAGTTGAACATTTCATCTATAAGGTGACCATGCTCAGATGATGGCGAAGGTAAAAACCTAGGTAAGTAGGCTATGGTTGACCATATAGACCCTACTAAGAATAAGACCATGAAGATCAGCATCAATGCGCCATTGATCTTGTTGGTACGCTTACTGATCATCCCTTCTCCCTTAATAACAGATAGTAACTCTGATGTACGGGCTATTTGGAATAGAACAACAAATATTAAGACAACTGCAAGTGCTATTAACGCTCCTACCATGATATTATAGTTTTTGTCTTCGTCAAATTAAGTGTGGTGTATCATACTTTCCTTCAGGTAAGGATTGTTTACTGGAACTAACGATGCTTTTGTTAAAGCATTGAAAGTAGCGAATAAGAACAATCCTAAGAACCCAGCGAACATCAGTACTTCTAATATGCCTATCGCTCCTAGTTCAGAACCTACTGAACCTGGTGATACCATTAAATAGAAATCTAACCAATGCCCGATAATTAATACTACTCCCACAAAACTTATTGTTTCAAAACTTCTTTTCGATTTCCTCTTCATTAAAACTAGGAATGGGGTAGCAAAGTTTATTATGAATAACACATAGAAAATTGCCTGATAGAAAGTGCTGTCAAATCTATTATGGTAATAGTGAGTTGCCTCTGGAATGTTTCCGTACCAAATAAGTAAGAACTGAGCAAAGAATAAGTAAGTCCAGAAAACACTAAACCCGAACATATATTTCCCAAGATCGTGTATGTGATTCTCGTTGGCTGCTTGTAGGTATCCCTTACCTTTCAAATAAATCACTATCAAGGCTATCATTGATACGCTAGCTACCATGTAGCTGGCAAAGTTATACCATCCGAATAAGGTACTGTACCAGTGTGTATCAATAGACATTATAAGATCCCATGATGCTGTAGATTCTGTTACAGCAAATACTACTATAAAAGCAGCGGCAAGATACTTGCTACGCTGATAAGTAGCAGCTTCTCCTATCTGATCTTCTTTTTTAGAGATGTTCTTCAATAAGAAACTGAACAATGACCAGAGTAACACATAAATAGCTATTCGAACGATGAAGAATGATCCATTTAAAAATGGAGCTTTACCTGCTATTACTTTATCGTAGTGAGGGTTAGCGATCATCATTTCACCAGCTTCATCTTCGTAATTAGCTGCATAAAGGTTATGTCCTCTATTTTGGTGTAGCTGAGCGTATTTGTAGGCCTTAATGTTGGCATATCCAGCTTGTTCGGCTAATGTTGCTTCAGGTATTACTATCTCTGGTTTTGGTGGGGCAACATGATGGCCGCCTGCATGGTGTTCATCGTCATGATGAGGGGCTGCATGGTCATCTTCGTGATGTTCGTCACCATGAGCCATACCAGCTTCGTATTCTCTTAAGTCAGCAACACTTACCTGCTCTTCCTGAATAAAGGTGTCAGACCAGTGGTATAAGTGATGCCAATGGAACATGTTACCTAATGCTATCACAAAGATGACGATACCTACAAAAGGAATAACCGAACTCATTGCTTCAGGAATTCTTTTGAAAATAGTATGCCAGCCAGAGTAACCTAGTTGGTGGGCAGCTATAAAGAACAATGCAGCAAGACCTATTCCTGCAAAATAGTAGCTGTTTATCAATAGGTTAGACCAAACGCGTGCGTAGCTCTGTTCACCGTAAAAGATGAACCCTATTATCAAACCTAATGCACCTAACCCCATCAAGATGAAGGTTAAGCGTTTTAGTTTAGGTGGAAAATTGAATGTTTCAGTCATTTTTGATCGACTTTGGCGGTATAGATTAGATACTAGCAGTTCCTTCTGCCACTTGTTCTTCGGTTTCTGTTGACTCTTCTTCAAGAGCCTCTTCTACTTGCTTAGCGAATGGTCCTACTTCTGCAAGCTTCTGTATGTAGTATATTACTTTCCAACGGTCTTCAGGAGTCAGGTGAGAAGAATAAGCACCCATCAAGTTCTTTCCGTAAGTAATAGAGTGATACATTTTACCTTCATTAATAGTAGGCAAACGATCGCTGTACTTAGGTACAGGAGGATAGGCTCCCGTTTGAACGATCGTACCATCGCCTGCGCCTTTCTCACCGTGACATACAGCACAGTTTATCTCATAAAGCTTTTTACCCTCTTTAACTACCTCTTTAGACATAGCAATAGGATTCTTTAAAACGTCACCTGCACGGTTGTAATCATCAGGTGTATCTTCAAAATAACGCTGGTACAGGAAAGAATAATGGTAGTTAGTATCCTTAAGGGAAGCTTTATCGTTAGATAACATTCCTCTAGCAATGGTACCTTCAACAATTGGTCTAGCTGTCATGCTATCCTGGAAGTTCGGGTTCTTAGAGTAGGTGTCGTAAGCGCTAGAGTAATACATATCAGGCATAAAAATACGCCCAGTATCCTCTGGTCCGGCTGTACACGACCACAGAGATAAAGCTATCCCAGCGGCGAACATCCATTTATATCGACTTAATAAGGTCATTAGCAATGGTGATTTAATTCTTAGTATTCGTCTTCATCAAAATCTCTTTCCTTTATCTCGGCTACGCCAGTGTCAGTAAGAGATGATTTGATGTTTTCGATAGTTTCTGTAGTAGTTTCTTCCGTTACTTCGAAAGTAAGGGCGAACATGTGGTCAGTAATGCGCTCATCATAGATCTTTGGCGAACCAAAAACAGAAAGACCACATCTTGCGAAGAAAGCGATAACCATACTTACTGATGCCGCCAATACAGTTACCTCAAAGGTGATAGGAATGAACGATGGAAGTGAAAAGTAAGGCTTGCCTCCAAAAATGGTAGGGTAGTCACTTACTGAGATCCAACTCATGAAAGATAAAGCAAGTACTAAACCTGTAGCACCAGCTACAAATCCAACAG
>CAYGTK010000080.1:0-16775 GCA_964352775.1 uncultured Chitinophagaceae bacterium | reverse complement strand
CCCCACAGGAGCCCCAACCCCAGGCGACCCCTATAAACAAAACGAATACGAGTAACAGCAAAGCCCTCTGGCTTCAGGTTTTAATCATTTTTGTTTTGGGCGTACTATTATATGTGAACACCGCAGGTCACGAATACGCGGTAGATGATGCTTTGTTTATTACAGAGAATTTTTTGACGCAACAAGGTATTGAGGGTATTCCCGAGATAATGACAACCGATGCGCTTTACGGTTTTTTTAAAGATGGGTATAACCTTATTGCTGGTGGGCGTTATCGTCCGCTATCCATCGCCAGTTTTGCTTTGGAAGTGGAATATTTTGGCCCTAACAAACCTCATATAGGGCATATCATTAACATTGTACTCTATGCCATCGCAGGTGTGTTGGTCTTTCTGGCATTATTAGAGTTGTTTCCCAAGCACAAACCTAGTTCGGCACTTCAGCTTACCCTACCCTTTATTGCAGCAGCTCTTTACGTGGCTCACCCATTACATACTGAGGTGGTTGCGAATATTAAAGGTCGTGATGAGATAATGGGTCTTATTGGATCTATTTCAGCTCTGTTATTCGCTTTCAAGTATGTTAAAACTGAGAAACTGATCTACATCCCATTGATAGTCTTATTCTATTCGTTCGCTATGTTCTCCAAGGAAAACTCCATTACCTATCTGGGTGCAGTTCCCTTGGCGTTGCTCTTTTTCTCTAAAGCCTCTTATAAACAAATAGCTACTGTGTTGGCCCCAATGATTCTAGCTGCTGGTGTATACATGTTTCTGCGGGCAGAGTATACTGGTGGGCAAATAGTTGGCTTCAAAACTTCAGAGATTCTCAATGACCCGTTCGTAGGCTCTACTTATAGTGAACAGTTGGCGACCGTGTTTTTCACTTTTGGCGAGTATTGGAAACTGCTGATCGCCCCCATCCACTTAACGCACGATTACTATCCCTTCCAAGTGCCCGTTACCAATTGGAGCAACCCATGGGTATTACTGTCTGTCGTAATCACTCTTTCTTTGATCGGCTTTGGTCTGAAAAGCCTATTTACTGATAAGAACCCTATTGGCTTTGGCTTTCTCTACTTTTTTGGGACCTTATTCCTAGCCAGTAACATCCTATTCACGGTAGGTATTACTATGAACGAACGTTTTGTCTTTCTACCCTCTTTAGGTTTTTGCATTATTGTAGCAATAGGCTTTATCAAGCTTGGCAACTATTTTAAGAATAGAGACTGGAACAGCCTTTCAGTTAGTAATACCGCGTTAACGGGGGGGGTATTGCTAGTAGTAGTAGGACTGTATAGCTTCAAGACCATTGACAGGAACAGGGCTTGGGAGAACGACTATGTATTATTCAGTACAGATGTTAAAACCTCTACCAATAGTGCTAAGATCCACAATGCATTCGGTGCAGAGTCTACTGTTCAAGCGGCCAATGAAAAAGACCCTATCAAGCGGGAGAGAATGCTTCGCGAAGCTGTAGCTTCCCTAGAACGAGCTGTAAAGCTATATCCCAAATACAAGAATGCTTGGTTAGGTTTAGGTAATGCTTATTATGCTTTGAATGATAGCTTGGAAGAGGCAATGTACTATTATAAGATGGTGCAGAAAGTAGCACCTGGTTATTATGAAGGGCTGTTAAACCCAGGCAAGATCTACTTACAAAAGAAACAGCCTGAAATGGCTATAAAGTATTTAGAAGCAGCCCTAAGGTCGAAAGATAACGACCCGCAAGCTTATCTTTTTTATGGTGATGCATTAGCCCAAACGAAAAAGCCTCAACGTGCAATAGCTGCCTTTCAACAAGTTATTCGACTGAATCCTTCTTCGCATTATGCCTATTACAAAATAGGGCAGGTATATGGTAGACAAATGAACGAATTGGATAAGGCCATCGCTAATTTTCAACAAGCTTTACAAATGGCCCCCAATACCATCACATATATGGAAGACCTTGGAGCCGCCTATGGGTTCAAGCAAGAATATGCAAAGGCCATTCAGATATTCGAGCAAATACTTGTTATCCGTCCTAACTATAAACCTGCCTTTAGAAACTTGGCTATTACCTATCAACTACTTGGTAATTTAGAAAAGGCGCAAGAATACGGCCAACTAGCACAATAATTGCCTGAAAAAATACTAGTCAAACAACATGCTTGCCTGTGTACAAGTTGTGTTAAGTAGAGCCTGTTAATGAACTACTTTCGTTTTATGTATTTGCGTATTTCCATAGTCTTATGTCTACTTCTTAGCACCCTTATTTCAAAGGGGCAAATGGAGATGCTGGGCCTGTCGGTTAAAGACCTAGCAATGGACCAAGCAAAAAAGGCTTGGGCTGACAGTACTTATGCGAAAATGACTGAAAGAGAGCGCATTGGGCAGTTATTTATGGTCGCTGCTTATTCAAACCGAAATGATAGTCACGAAGAAGAATTGAAGCAACTCATAAAGAACTACCACATCGGTGGACTTATCTTTTTCCAAGGAAACCCATACAAACAAGCGCAAATGACCAACCGACTGCAAGCGGCAGCAAAATGGCCTATGCTTTTAGCTATGGATGCAGAATGGGGCATAGGGATGCGGTTGGACAGTACTATCGATTTCCCAAGACAATTGACCTTAGGGGCAATTCGTGATGATAGATTGATCTATAAAATGGGGGCTGAAATAGCTCGGCAGACCAAACGTATTGGGATGCACGTCAATTTTGCGCCAGTAGTTGATGTAAATAACAATCCAAATAACCCTGTTATCAATAATCGCTCTTTCGGAGAAGATAAGTTCAATGTGGCTCTAAAAAGTCTAGCCTATATGGAGGGCATGCAAGACAATGGGGTAATGGCCTGCGCCAAGCACTTTCCGGGTCATGGCGATACAGATGCGGATAGTCACTTATCGCTACCTGTGATAAAACATGACCGCGAGCGATTAGAGCAACTAGAGCTATATCCTTTCCGCATACTTTTTGGCAGTGGTGTACAAAGTATAATGGCGGCGCACCTGAGTGTTCCTGCTTTAGATAGCACCCCCAAGCTACCTACCTCCATGTCAACAAAAGTTTTGAAAGACCTACTCCGAAAGGAGATGGGATTTGAAGGTTTAGTATTTTCTGATGCCCTGAACATGAAAGGCGTAAGCAACTTCTACAAACCTGGGGAACTCGAATTCTTAGCCTATAAAGCTGGGAATGATGTGTTACTTTTTGCAGAAGATGTACCTAAGGCGGTAAGCCTGTTCGAGGCCGCATTTGACAAAGAAAACATTGATACACTTGACTTTGAAATCAGAGTAAAGAAGATATTAGAAGCTAAGTACGTAGCTGGTTTAGCTAACTATACAGAGATAGAGCTTAAAGGGCTTACCAAAGACTTAAATGACCCAAAAGCGCAATGGCTAAATCAGCAGCTTTATGAAGCTGCGCTAGTATTAGCTAAAAATGAAAACGCACTTATTCCCTTCAAAAAGCTGGACACATTAAGTTTTGCCTCACTCGCTATTGGTGTAAAAGAGCAGACGACCTTTCAAGAATATCTTTATAAGTATGCTCCTGTAGATCATTTCAAAGCAGCTAAATTGCTTTCTGCCGAAGAAGAGGTGCGCTTATTCAGCAAACTGAAAGACTACGATGTAGTGTTTATCAGCTTGCACGATATGAGCAAGTATGCCAAGAAGAACCACGGTATAAAAAGAAAAACTATAGACCTTATTGAGCGGTTGGATAAAGAGACCAAGGTTGTACTTACTATTTTTGGTAGCCCATATGCTTTACAATACTTTCCCGAATTGGAATACCTATTGGTAGGTCATGATGAGAGCGAATTAGCGCAAAAAGTAGCTGCGCAAGGTTTATTTGGGGCAATATCTATGAATGGCCGCTTACCAGTAACAGCCTCAGAGGAATACCCTTATGGCATGGGTGAAACAACCACTTCACTTGGTAGATTAAGATATACCATACCAGCCGCTAGAGGTTTAGACCAAGGCTACTTCGAATCAATAGATAGCATAGTGACTGATGCTATTGCCGACAAAGCCACACCTGGCTGTCAAGTTTTAGTGGTGAAGGATGGGCAAGTGATTTTTGATAAAAGTTATGGTCACCACACCTATAGCAAAGAAGGCAAAGTGAAAACGAATGATGTTTATGATCTGGCATCCATAACTAAAATAGCTGCTACTACTATCTCGCTGATGCATTTGTATGACATCAAGCAGTTTCAACCCAACCGTAAACTGTCTGACTACTTGGAAATGCCCGACACAGCGAGCATAAAAGATCTAGTTATAAGGGATGTACTGACCCATGCTTCTGGTCTACAAGCTTGGATACCCTTCTACTTAAAAACCCTTGACGACTCTATTTATCAAGAGTTGTATTCCGTCAATAAGAAAGACGGCTTTGAAACACTTGTAGCGACTGATCTCTATATCAAAGATGATTATCGTGAAGTGATCTTAAACCGTATCTACAATGCAAAGGTCAATCCCGATCCTGAATATAAATACAGTGATCTTGGCTTCTACCTATTTAAAGAGATCACCGAAATAGCTAGCAGACAACCCTTTAAGGAATTTACCAATAGCACTTTTTATCGCCCGCTAGGATTAGCTACTATGGGTTTTGACCCTTTGGAACGGCTGCCAAATAGTAGGCTAATACCAACTGAGGATGATCAGTTATTTCGCAAGCAAGTAGTACATGGTTATGTACACGACCCTGGTGCAGCAATGTTGGGTGGGGTAAGTGGTCATGCAGGCTTATTCTCCAATGCCAACGACTTGGCTATTCTTATGCAAATGCTACTTAACCGCGGTGAATATGCTGGTGAACGTTACCTTAAGCCCCGAACCGTTCAATACTTTACCAAAAGACATACGGAAGATAGCCGACGAGGACTTGGTTTTGACAAACCTGAGCCAGAAGTTGACGAGCCAGGGCCAACTTCTATTATGGCTTCTAAACGAACTTTTGGGCACTCTGGCTTTACAGGAACTTGCGTTTGGGCCGACCCCGATCATGACTTAGTCTATGTGTTTTTGAGTAATCGTGTTTTCCCAAAGGCTGACAATTACAAGTTGATAAAGAACAATGTACGTACGGCCATTCACGATGTCATCTACATGGCAATTCTGGAGCAACTTGGCCTTGAAATGGTGAAAGCCGAGAACTAATATTTACCGATCACGTTTATGGCAATATGAGAATAGGTATAGTTTGTTATCCCACCTACGGTGGTAGTGGCGTAGTTGCTACTGAACTGGGTAAAGCATTGGCTGAAAATGGGCATCAAGTTCACTTTATTACCTACAAGCAGCCAGCACGTTTAGATCTTTTCTACAGCAACATATTTTACCATGAGGTGAATATGGCCAGCTATCCCCTTTTCGACTATGCCCCATACGAAACAGTACTCACCAGCAAGCTAGTAGATGTATGTAAGTATGAAAAGCTTGACCTCCTTCATGTACATTATGCTATTCCACATGCTTCGGCAGCGTATATGGCTAAGCAGATACTAAAAACGCAAGGAATTAGTATTCCTGTAGTTACTACCCTTCACGGAACAGATATAACCTTAGTAGGTAAAGACGCTACCTATGAACCTGTAGTTACCTTTTCTATAAACAATAGTGATGGTGTTACTGCAGTATCCGAAAACCTAAAGGAAGAAACCTACAGGCATTTTGATATCGATAAGGATATTAAAGTGATCCCCAACTTTATCGACCTTGATAGATTTAAGAAAACCAACAAGGAACATTTCCGAAAAGCAATAGCGCCAGATGGTGAGCGCATTTTGATACATGTTTCCAATTTCCGGAAGGTGAAGCGAGTAAGTGATGTTGTTCGCGCTTTTAAGTTGGTGCAGGATAAAATTCCAGCTAAATTATTGTTGGTGGGTGATGGGCCAGACCGTGCTAATGTAGAACAACTCTGTCGTGAGATAGGAGTTTGTGAGCATATTCGCTTTTTGGGTAAGCAAGATCCTATTGAAGAGCTCCTAGCCGTTTCCGACCTTTTCATGATGCCTTCTGGTAGCGAGAGTTTTGGTCTAGCTGCTTTAGAGGCTATGGCCTGTCAGGTGCCTGTTATCTCCAGTAATGCCGGTGGAATTCCAGAGATAAATATACATGGAGATACTGGTTTTATGAGCGATATTGGCGATTATCAAAGCATGGCTGAACATGCTATTCACATTCTAGAAGACGATGATCGGTTACTCAAATTTCGAAAAAGTGCCTATCGACAGGCAGAACGCTTCGATATAAAGAACATCCTTCCTATTTACGAGAACTTCTACCAAGAGATGGTAGACTTAGTAAACACTCCCGTAAGCTAGCAGTTGTAGGCTCTTCGTTCGTAAAAATGCATTAATTTAGCGGCCCATACGAAAAACAAGTTCTAACTCGTTCATTGACCGAAAACTAAACTTAATTATGAATTTACGATCATTGGTAGTAGCGGTATTTAGCATTTTTCTGCTATCCCAACCTTCGTTAAACGCGCAAAACAGCGATAATTACGACCCAGTTCTATTCACCTTTGGTGACGATGTGGTACGTCTTTCTGAGTTCAAATACGTATACAACAAGAACAACCAGAACGACAAAGATGCATACAGCAAGGAGTCGCTAGATGAGTACCTGAAACTATATGTCAACTTCCGCTTGAAAGTAAAAGAAGCAGAAGTGATGAAAATGGACACCATCACCGCATTGATGAGTGAGCTGGAGACCTACAGAAAGCAATTGGCAAAGTCATTCTTATACGACAAAGAGGTGAATACCAAGTTGGTGAAAGAGGCTTATGACCGCACAATAGAAGAAGTAAAGGCCAGCCATATACTCATCAAAATAGACGATGCCGCCTTACCTGCTGACACGTTGGAAGCATATAGAAAAGCGACCAAGATCCGTAACAAAATCATGAATGGCCAGAGCTTTGAGAAATTGGCTCGAGAAAACTCTGACGACCCATCAGCATCAAGCAATGGTGGAAACATCGGTTGGTTTAGCGCCTTCCAAACTATTTATCCATTTGAGTCTGCCGCTTACAACTTAAAAAAGGGAGACGTATCGAAACCTGTTCGCACTTCGTTCGGCTACCACATTATTAAATTAACTGGTCGTCGCGAGGCACAGGGAACAATACAAGTGGCTCACATCTTGGCAAAAACTTCTAAGAATGCTACCCCAGAGCAACTAAAAATAGCGAAGGAAAAGATAGACATGGTTTATACCAAATTGCAAGAAGGTGAAAACTTCGACCAAATGGTGATTCAGTATTCCGAGGATAAGTTCTCTTCTAAAAAGCGTGGTATGTTACCGGCTTTTGGTACAGGGAAAATGGTAGAGCCATTTGAAGACGCTGCCTTTGCGCTTAAAGAAAAAAACGATTACAGCGAGCCTGTACAAACCGAATTTGGCTGGCACATCATCCGACTGGACGAGCGCACACCAGTTGCTTCTTTCAAGGAGTTGGAACCAAAGATCAGTTCTAGAATTGAGCGCGATAGTCGTTCAGCTGTTGCGAAAAATGTTTTGATAGAGCAGATAAAGAATGAGTACAACTTTAAGGAATATCCAAAAGCTAGAAAAGCGCTCTACCTAAAAGTAGGCGAAACCCTACCTAACGGACGATTCACCATGGCAGATAAGTCTAACTTAGATAGCAAGCTATTCACCATTGCAGATAAGTCGTTCACTCAATTAGATTTTGTTGAATTCTTAGAAAAAAACCAAAAGAAACGCCGCAACGAGTCGGGTAGCAAAGTGTACAACGATTTCTATGCAAAATTCAAAGAGCAAAAGCTTTTAGAATATGAAGAAAGTCAGCTAGAGCGCAAGCAACCAGATTTCAAAGCTTTAATGAAGGAGTACCGCGATGGTATCTTGTTATTTGACCTTACCGACGATAAAGTATGGAGCAAAGCAGTAAAAGATACTGCTGGTTTAGAAGTTTTCTACGAAACAGTGAAAACCAAATACATGTGGAAAGAGCGCATCCGACTTGATGTTTACATTTGTGCAAATGAAAAGGTGGCCAAGAAGGTAAAGAAATTGATAGAGAAGAAAGGAGCAGACTCCAAAATGGTATTGAACACCTTGAATACCGATAAAATGCCGAATGCTGTTTCCGTTAATAGTGGATTCTATGAACGTGGGCAAGATGCTGCCGCGGATGCTACCGACTGGATGGTAGGTGTTAAAGAACCAAAAGCTGCCGATGGTGGGAAATATACAGTAGCACATGTAAAAGAAGTGGTGTCTTCACAACCGAAAGCCTTGAACGAGGCTAAAGGATTTATTGTGTCTGACTATCAAGAATACTTGGAAAAACAATGGATAGAAGGCCTTCGCAAAAAGTACCCAGTAATGGTGAAGCAAGATGCCTTGAATTCGTTGATAAAGAAATAAAGTGCGCTCCTTATTTCTGATCTTTATTTCTTCTTGTCTCGCTCTTATAGGTTGTGACCTAATAAAGCCAAAGGTTCAAGTATCCTTTGATGATTCTGTTGCTACTGTAGGTGATAACAGATTAAGTACTGAAGAACTAGCTCAAGTAGTTAAAAATGCAGGTAATAAAGCTGATAGCGCTACTGTAGCAAGTACTTATGTAAACGAGTGGGTAAAGCGTAAACTGCTTATTCAGAAAGCGAAGCAGTATCTTCCTACCGAAATGCTCGATGTAGAAATGCAGGTAGACCAATATAGAGAGTCGCTCATTCTTTTCCGCTACGAGCAAGAATTGGTACGCCAAAAACTAGATACATCTATATCAAAAACGGAACTACAAGAGCAGTATGATCAGAACGCTGAACAATATCAGTTAGAAAATAGCATTGCACAGGTCTTCTATGTTAAATTCCCTAAGCAAGTGAGTAAGCTGCAAGAATCGCGCAAGTGGTTTAGAAAATTTGACACTGAGAGTAAGCAGTTATTGACCGACCACTGCTTTCAAGCTGCTATTGATTTTTCTTTAACCGATACGACTTGGTATAACGCAGGTGAATTAGAAGAACGCCTTCCTGTGAAGAAGCTAACCTTTTACCAGTTGAGTATTAACCAAGGCATGGTGCAAGTGGCTGATTCTGCCTACCTTTACTTAATACGAACGAAGGGCTATCGCAGACAAGGTGAACCTGCCCCTTTAAGCTACGTAGAAAAGGACATAAGGCGGATCATACTAAATAAACGGAAAAAGAGTTTGTTGAATAGTACCTATGAACGGATATACCGTGATGGGCAAAATTCAACGCAATAGATTTTAACTGATGCAACGATCGATAATTATTACCTGCTGCTTACTAATGGCCTTTTCGGCTTTTAGCCAGCGTAGGTTAGTAGATAAAATAGTAGGTATAGTAGGCGATGAGATAGTATTATTATCAGATGTAGAGCTACAGTTCCAGCAGATGAAATTAGAAGGACAAGATGTGCCTGATGATATGCGCTGCCAACTTTTGGGTAGTCTATTGGCACAAAAAATGTTCCTTCAAGAGGCGCAGAACGATAGTATTTTTATTGCCGAAGAAGAGATAGAAAGCGAATTAAATCGGAGGATACGTTACTTCATAAGCATGATAGGTTCTGAAGAGCGATTGGAAGAGTACTATGGGAAATCAATCATTGAAATAAAGGATGAATTTCGTGGTGATATTCAAGAACAGCTCCTTTCTCAGCGTATGCAGGGCACAATATTCGAAGGATTGTCAGTTACTCCAAAAGAAGTACGAGACTTCTTCAACAGCATACCGAAAGACAGCGTTCCTTATTTTAATGCTGAAGTAGAAATACAGCAGCTTGTTATCACACCAGAGATAACAGACATACAAAAGGACCTAGCGCGTGAAAAGCTAGAAGGCATAAGGAAGCGAACAATAGATGAAAATGCAGACTTTGCTATACAGGCCATTAGCTATAGTGAAGACCCAGGAACGGGAGCGCAAGGTGGAGACCTAGGCTTTTTTGGTCGCGGCCAAATGGTTTCAGAATTTGAAGGAGAAGCCTTTAGGTTAAAGGTGGGCGAGTTATCAGAAGTATTCGAGTCACCATTTGGTTTTCACATTCTGAAAGTGACAGATAGAAAAGGAGAAAAAGTGCGCGCTAGTCACATTCTTATCAAGCCAAAGGTTACCAGCTTTGAATTGCAAGATGCGAATGAAATACTTGATAGTGTTCGTATTATGATATTGGAGGGAAAGATCAGCTATAATAATGCAGTTAAGGTCTTCTCTAATGATGAGGAGACACAGAATAATGGTGGAATGCTATTGAACCCCAATACACAAGCTAGTTACTGGGAAATAGATGAACTAGATAAGAACGTTTACTTCACCATAGAACAGTTGGAAATTGGGGAATATTCTAAAGTAGAATACTTTGAATTGCCTGATGGAAGCCCTGCATTCCGAATACTTGGACTAAGATCGGAAACTCAAGCTCACGTTGCTAATTTGGAAGATGATTACGTGAAGATTAAAGGAGCGGCACAAACTAAGAAAGAAGAACAAGCCTTACGCGAGTGGCTTGATGACAAATTAGAAGGCACTTATGTATATCTTGACAAGCGCTATATAGCCTGCGACATTCTGAAAGACTGGTATGCGCAAGCCAACAAAAACCTAGAAAAGACCTATGACTAAGTTCAATAGTGATGTAGAAGCGGTAGATGCATTAGCAGCTGCACATAAACAAATGGTGGCCGAGATCGGCAAAATAATAGTAGGCCAAAGTGAAGTGATAGACACGGTACTGATGTCTATTTTTTGCAATGGTCACAGCTTATTAGTAGGTGTGCCTGGTTTGGCGAAAACACTATTGGTAAATACCATTGCCGAAGCTTTAGACCTATCATTCAAGAGAATACAGTTTACTCCCGACCTAATGCCTTCTGATATTACAGGCTCGGAAGTATTAGGTGAAGACAGAAATTTCAAATTCAACAAAGGGCCAATATTCGCTAACATTGTTTTAGCGGATGAGATAAACCGTACACCTCCTAAAACACAAGCAGCGCTTTTAGAGGCTATGCAAGAGCGTGCAATAACAGTAAGTGGTGATAACTATAAGTTAGATCTACCCTTCTTCGTATTGGCCACCCAAAATCCAATTGAACAAGAGGGTACTTACCCACTACCAGAAGCGCAGCTCGACCGTTTTATGTTCAATATTATTGTAGAGTACCCTACTTATAAAGAAGAGGTGGCTGTAGTAAAAAGCACTACTGCTAATTCCTCAACAACTATTAACAAAACTATTTCTGGGGGAGACATACTTGCCTTTCAGCAGGTAATACGTAAGATCCCTATTGCTGATAATGTATTGGAGTATGCCGTTGGCCTAGTAAGTAAAACTCGTCCTGGAACGGAACGTGCTACCGATGTTGTTCGCGATTATGTTTCTTGGGGGGCAGGTCCACGTGCATCACAATTCTTAGTAATGGGCGCTAAATGCCATGCTGCATTTAATGGAAAATACAGTCCTGATATTGAAGATGTGAAAGCCGTTGCGCTACCAATTCTTCGCCACCGTATCGTAAAAAATTACAAGGCTGAGGCCGAAGGCATCTCTGTAGACGACATCGTTCGCAAATTGCTGTAAGCCTTCCGAACTATTTTTGGGCTAGTTTCATTAATGGTGCTTTATCATTCCATTAAAAAAATGGGTACTTTTAGAGCCCAATTAGGGAACAAGTATGAGCGACTCCATCAAGCACGAATGCGGCATTGCGTTAATTAGATTACTTAAGCCCCTAGACTACTACCAGAAGAAATACGGGACATCACTTTATGGCTTGAATAAGCTGTACCTGCTGATGGAAAAACAACACAACCGTGGTCAAGATGGCGTAGGTATTACTACCATCAAGCTAGACCCCGCCCCAGGCCAGCCCTATATCAATCGACGCCGCTCTATTTCTAATCAGCCTATATCTGATGTGTTTGAACGCGTTTTCAAGCAATTCAAGCAGGTAGAAGAGAAAAGGCCTAAAAAATTAGCAAACACGAAGTGGTTAAAGAACAACGTGAAGTACATGGGCGAATTGATGCTTGGTCATTTGCGTTACGGTACACATGGAAAGAATTCAATTGACTCTTGCCACCCATTCATTCGTTCCAATAACTGGATGACCAGAAACTTAGTGCTAGCGGGCAATTTTAACATGACCAATGTTAAGGAGCTAATAGACCAACTTATAGCTCTTGGTCAGCACCCTAAGCAAGTAGCGGATACAGTTACCTGCTTAGAAAAGATCGGCCACTTTTTGGATGTAGAGAATCAACGCATATTTGACGAGTACAAGAACAAACATTCTAACCAAGAGATCTCGAACATTATAGGAGAGCAATTGGATATGGAACGCATTTTAAGCCGTTCTGTGCGAGATTTCGATGGCGGCTATACCATGGCAGGACTTATCGGTCATGGTGATGCATTTGTGATCCGCGACCCTGCAGGCATTCGCCCCGCTTACTATTATCATGATGATGAGGTAGCTGTGGTTGCTAGTGAGCGCCCAGCTATTCAAACCACCTTCAACCTAACGGCTGATCAAATATCAGAAGTAGACCCTGGCCATGCCTTCTTGATAAAGAAGAATGGAACGGTAAGTCACGTTCAAATACAAGAACCGACAAAGAAAATGTCATGCAGCTTTGAACGTATTTACTTCTCTAGAGGTACAGATAGCGGTATATATCAAGAGCGTAAGCAGTTAGGTAAACAGTTGACCAAACCTGTATTAAAAGCCCTAGATGGTGATCTGAAAAACACTGTTTTCTCTTTTATACCAAATACAGCGGAGGTAGCTTTTTATGGATTGGTAGATGGTGTTCAAGAGTACTTGAATGACCGTAAGCTTTCAGACATAAAAACACTTGGATCAAACATCAATGATGAAAAATTAAAAGACATACTCAATTTCCGACCACGCATTGAGAAACTTGCTGTAAAAGATGTTAAGCTTCGAACTTTCATTACAGAAGACTCTTCCCGCGATGAATTGGTTTCACACGTTTATGATGTTACTTACGGACTTATAAAGCCAGGTAAGGATACCATTGTTGCTTTAGATGATTCCATCGTAAGGGGTACAACTCTAGAAAAAAGCATACTCAGCATATTTGACCGATTAGGGCCTAAAAAAGTCATCATCGTTTCATCGGCTCCGCAAATACGTTACCCAGATTGTTATGGCATTGATATGTCTCGCATGAATGATTTTATCGCTTTCCGTGCCGCACTTGCTCTATTAGAGGATAGAGGTGATAAGGATGAGGTATTGCAAGAAGTATATCAGCGTTGTTTAGATTCTGAAAATAAACCAGCAAGCGAAGTAGAGAATTACGTAAAGGCCATTTACGATCCATTTACAGCCGACGAGATATCTGCCAAGATATCAGAGATAGTTAGGCCTAAGCATATTGATGCCGAGGTACAGGTTATCTATCAATCTATTACAGGATTAAAAAATGCTTGTCCAGACCATGAAGGCGATTGGTACTTCACAGGAAACTTTCCCACACCAGGAGGCAACAAGGTGGTGAACCGTGCCTTTATCAATTTCATGAAGGGTAATAATAAACGGGCTTACTAAGCTTAGCACTCTATAAATATCTACTTATCTACAAGGTAGCCTACAATGGTGTAAGGTTCTGAGTTGGGTATGTTAGATGTTGCAGTAACGCATAGCGAAGAAGTAACCCCTAGTACTGTTCCTTCTTCAAATACATGCTGTAAACATTGAGGATTCTCTGACGGAATAAAATTGTTTCCATCTACTGTAAGACAGCCATCATATACTTTTCGAGAATTCATATCACCATTTACCATCAAACGCTTACCCGTTGGCACAGTATAAGAAGTGCTTGACACAGCTTGAAAACAGATAAGAACAGGAGAGATCTCTGGAACCTCATCAAGCAATACGGCAGTTCGTGTATAAGAAGGTTGTGCTGGTGTTGCCGACTGATATCGCAGAACGGCACTGGTCTGTAGTAAAAAATTCGACCCATATACCCGCTTATTATCTACGTATAGATTATCTGGAGTTCTATTGTCGATCAACTGTAGCACTTTACCAGCAGGCACAGTATACGTATTGGTATTATCTACTTGCAGGTATACCATATCTCCATCCAATCCCATCGGGTAGCACGGATCACGGAAAATGCTCGATACTAAGGTGTCCTCACACAGCACTTTCACCGTATCATATATCACCGCAAATGTGGTGTCCATAACTATTATAGTATCTGTATAACTTCCCGCTTTCTCTGCATACAAAGCATATGGTACTGACAGCAGTTCCGACTCAGCTAACACCATATAGTTCGTTCCACCACTAAAGTCGGTTTCTACACGAAGTGAACGTTCACCTGGTGACCAATCTATAGCAGCAAATGTTCCCGACACTGGAGTACCACGACCTATCTCAATAGTAAACTGACCAAATTGACTGGTTTGCGGGGCATGTGTTTCAGAATACAATACTGTATTGCTATTCATATCAACAATACTCGTCCGCAGGCTGATAGTAGTACTTACTATGGCAACACCATTGGCATCACGAGCGGTAGCTTGGTATTTAATGGCTTGTGGAGCTTGAGCCCACAGCATATTAAAAAACACCAAAGAAATAAGGGTTAGAGTAAAAGTGGAACGCATATTAACATGTTTTCAAGTTTGGGTACGAACTGTTCTTTCCCTTCCTAGTGGCAACATCTGCAGTTCTATCTCAATTTAAGGAGATCTACTATACTTTCATAATTTTCATAAGTTAAATTTTTGATTTGCGTTAGCAAAAGAGTATCAAAACACCGCTTGTTCTCAAAAACTATCTACGCATTCAAACTTTAGCTAGCCTCATAATGTTACCTTTGTAATAGTGAAATTAGAGGACTTACTGGCCCAATATCAGGCTGACAGCAGGATAAAACTAATTTCAGATGAAATAAGTCACACCCGGGGGGCACATCTTCATCTGCAGGGCATCGTAGGCTCCATTGATAGCCTTATTGGCGCAGCCACTTATCTTAACGCTCAACATAACCATCTTTTCATCTACAACGATAAAGAAGATGCGGCGTACTTTCAGAACGACCTAAAAAGCTGGCTAGGTTCAAAAGACATCTTCTACTTTCCCGACTCGTTCAAGCGGCCAGGTAAGCTGGAAGAGATAGATAATAACAATATCCTTCTACGAACAGAAACTGTAAATAGACTAAGCAATAGCACTACTACAGGAGAACTAGTAGTAACCTACCCAGAAGCACTTTTTGAAAAAGTAGTGCAGAAGAAGGTGCTTAATAAGAATATCATCAACATCACCTTAGGGGAGAAATTAGATGTTGATTTTATTATTGATCTGCTAGTAGAATATGGTTTCGATCGAGTTGATTTTGTTTATGAACCTGGACAATTCAGTATCCGTGGTGGTATTGTTGATGTGTTCTCTTTTGGAAATGAACTACCTTATCGAGTAGAGCTTTTTGGAGACGAGGTAGAAAGCATTAGAACCTTTGACCCTATCAGTCAACTATCTGATAGAAAAATAAGCAGGGTTACTATCGTCCCTAACATACAGAGCCATTTCACCAATGAACAGAAGTCCAGCCTGTTCGATATAATTCCTGAAAATACAGTGATATGGGTGAAAGACCTACAATTTACCCTCGATAGGCTTGCACTTGCCTTTGAATCGGCCACTAAACTTTATGGCGCGCTGCAAGAGCATCTGCCAGATGATTGGAATGAGGAAAATCGCTTTTTTGAAGAAAAGCCCATTAAGACTTTTGAAACGCCCAATTCCGTACTAAAAGCTTTTGATAAGCTTACGGTAATTGAAATAGGCTCGAAAACACACCTTAAGACCCCACAGGTCATCAAGTTCAATATAAAACCACAGCCTAGCTTTAATAAAAACTTTGAACTGCTAATACGCGATTTAAAAGAAAATGAGGCGCAGGGAATTGGAAACCTGATCTTCTCTGAGAATAATAAGCAAATAGATAGGTTCTACAACATCTTTGAAGATCTGAAGGCTGATGTGAAGTTCTCTCCCATCCTGCGTTCGCTACACCAAGGATTTATTGATCACGAACAAAAACTAGCCTGCTATACCGATCATCAAATATTTGAGCGTTACCACCGCTACAAAATGCGCAAAGGCTTCTCGAAAGATGAAGCACTGATGATGAAAACACTTCGGGAATTACAGCCTGGAGATTTTGTGGTGCATATTGATCACGGTATTGGGAAGTATTCAGGCCTAGAAAAATTAGAGGTGAACGGTCAAGTACAGGAAAGTGTAAGGCTTATTTACCGAGACAATGACTTGCTGTATGTAGGAATAAATGCCCTGCACAAGATCAGTAAATACTCTGGAAAAGAAGCTAAAACGCCCTCGCTCAACAAACTAGGCACGGATGCCTGGGCATCGGTAAAGCGGAAGACCAAGAAGAAGATAAAGGACATTGCCGAAGACCTAATAAAGCTATATGCGGAACGCAAAGCACAAAATGGTTTTGCCTTTACTAAGGATACGTATCTGCAAAATGAGTTAGAAGCATCCTTCATTTACGAAGACACCCCCGACCAAGAAAAAGCCACTGCCGACTTTAAGGCCGATATGGAAAAACCTTACCCAATGGATCGGCTGATATGTGGTGACGTGGGTTTTGGTAAAACCGAGATAGCAGTGCGTGCAGCTTTCAAAGCTGTAGCAGATAGTAAACATGTAGCAGTGCTAGTGCCTAGTACTATTTTGAGTAT
>CAYGTK010000079.1:0-16807 GCA_964352775.1 uncultured Chitinophagaceae bacterium | reverse complement strand
CCACTCAACCGCCGCCACCGCCTTATGATACCGTAGTATGGTCTGCAGGGTTTAATACCCTGAACCCCATAACCGCATCTCCAGGTTTAGCCATCGATCCTCAAACGGGATTATTAACCACTACGCCATCAAGTGTTGGCCAGTATGTAGTGGGTGTGTGTGTTAAAGAGTATAGAAATGGACAACTACTAAGCGAGGTTCGTCGTGATTTTCAGTTCAATGTTGTTCCTTGTAGCCCAATAAATCCTCAGGCTGATGCAGCTATTGAAATAGACCCTATGGCTGCCGTAGGGGTAGATAGTGTTGGGTTTTTTAACTGTGTGGGCCTAGCTACCGATTTTGAGAATAACTCTAGTAACGGGACCTTTTGGTATTGGGATTTTGGAGTGACAGGTACCAATGCGGACACTAGCGATCAGTTTGCCCCTAGTTTTATCTTTCCTGATTCGGGCAGATATATTGTTACACTTGTTGTTAATCCAGGTTTTTCTTGTGCAGATACCTCACAGGTATTGGTAAGAGTATATCCTGCTTTTGAAGCAGATTTTTCAGTAATAGAGGCCTGTTTTGGTGATGCTTTATCTTTTAGCGATATGTCAACTACTACGTTTGGTCAAGTAGATGGATGGGAATGGGATCTTGGAAATGGGAATACTAGAACGGGCCAAAACTTACAGGCGGCCTTGGGTAATGCAGGTACATATCCTGTTCGCCTAACTGCAACCACCGACCTTGGTTGTAGAGATGAGGTGGTTAAGAACGTTACCGTTCACCCCATACCACAAGCAGCTATTGGTTTTTCGCCTACTTGTATAAATACACCTGTTGATTTCTTCGATCAGTCTACAGTTGCCTTTGGTACACTTGCAGGTTGGCAATGGAGTATTAATGGTGCTGCTTTTAGCACCCAACAGAGCCCTACTAACACCTTTGTGGCCTTGGGTAATTATGATGTGGAATTAATAGTTAATTCTAATTTTGGCTGTGTAGACACCGTGGAACAGACCATCACGGTTCAGCCCTTACCTGTTATTACCACTAGTAACGATACTGTTATTTGTATAAATGAACAAGCTCAATTGCAAGCTACAGGAGGAGTAATTTATGAATGGACTCCAGCACTAGGTTTGAATAACCCGTTAATAGCAGACCCTCTTTTAACAGCCATTAGCACCACTAACTATGAAGTAGAAGTGACTGATGCTAATCAATGTACTAATGTTGGTGATGTTTTTGTAGATGTTCGTCCATTGCCACTAACTGATGCTGGAGATGATGCCGTAGTATGTGTTGGGAGTAGCTATCAGTTACAAGGAACAGGAGGAGCAACTTTCACTTGGGAACCTACTAATGCTGTGTCTAACGCCAATGTTGCAAACCCTACTGTAACACCTCAAGACACAACTACCTATTTTTTAAGATCTGTAAGTAGCGATGGATGTATTAATAGAGATACTGTTACCCTTTTTGTGCAGTTTCCTATAACTATTACTGCTGAAAATTACTTCCGATTCTGTAGAAATGAATCTGTTGAACTGCTAGCTGCTGGTGGATTATACTTTGACTGGCAACCACCAGAAGGCTTATCAGATAATACATTGCCAAACCCAGTGGCAAGTCCTGATTCTTCGACCATATATACAGTTTCTGTTTCTAACGATTGCTTTAGTTCAACTACTCAAGTCCAGGTGGATGTAGACCAACTACCTATAGCTTATGCAGGCCTTGATGATACTATTTTTAGAGATGAATTTACTGTGCTAGAAGGGGAAGGTGCTATTGATCTACAGTGGTTTCCGCCTGAGGGATTGAGTGACGATAGGATCTCTAGCCCAGATGCTAGCCCATTTAATACGCAAGAGTACGAATTGACAGTTACCGACTTTAATGGCTGCCAAGATAAAGACAGTGTTATCGTATTTGTGAATGTGCTCAACTTATTGGCTGTGCCTACAGCCTTCTCCCCAAATGGTGATGGCGTAAACGATGTGTTCAGAATTGTTAAGTATCTAAATATTGAAGAACTCTATCAATTCAGCGTATACAGCCGTTGGGGCCAAAAACTATTTGAAACCTCTAATTTGGATGAGGGTTGGAATGGATTATATAAAGATACCCCTCAAGAAATGGGTACTTACACCTTCTTATTAAAAGCTAGAAATCGCGATGGTGAAGACATTACTCGTTCTGGCACAGTGGTGTTAGTGCGTTAATTTCTAGTGGTCCGAATTCTTATTTTTGTGGCACATGAAGAGCCCACAGGATATTTCCATTTTATTTATAGCTAATCATAGGCTTGATAGGTCTCCTAACCAGCGTTTCCGTTTCGAACAATACCTCAATTACTTCACAGAAAAAGGCATAAAATGGAAGCTGTCTAATATAATTTCTGAAGCTGACGATAAGGTCATCTACAAACCCGGAAAGTATTTTGGAAAAGCTATAGTGATGCTTAAAAGTCTATTTCGTCGCTGGAAAGACGTCAGAGAAGCTGATAAATACGATATTATATTCGTCTGTCGGGAAGCCCATATGCTAGGCACTGACTATTTTGAAAGGCAATTTGCTAAAAGTAAAGCTAAAGTCATCTTTGATTTAGATGATGCCATTTGGTTGGCAGATATTTCTGAGGCTAATAGGTCATTGGCTTTTTTGAAGAATCCCGATAAAACGAATGCTATTTTTCGCTACGCAGATATGGTATTTGCTGGTAATGAATATTTAGCTAATCAAGCCAGAAAATTCAATAAGAATGTGAAAATAGTACCCACTACTATTGATACGGACACTTATCATCAGCCCGCGGCGGTAAAAAAACAGTTTCCCGATAAGATATGTATTGGCTGGACGGGCTCTATGTCTACCGTTAAACACTTTGAGCACGCGCTCCCAATGCTAGAAAAACTATACGAGCAGTATGAAGATAAGATCTACTTCAAACTGATAAATGAAAGGGTAGTGAGCTATCCGTCAATTGGCTTAACCACTACTAAATGGGAAAAGGAAAAAGAGGTAGAGCAATTAAATGAATTGGATATTGGTATAATGCCATTGCCAGATGATGACTGGAGTAGAGGTAAATGTGGGTTTAAAGGCTTGCAGTATATGAGCTTAGGAATACCCGCGGTTATGTCACCAGTAGGAGTTAATATGGAGATAATCTCGGATGGAGAAAATGGTTATTTGGCCGCTACTGATGAAGAGTGGTTGGATAAGCTAGGTAAGTTGATAGTCTCAGAAACTCTTCGGAAAGATCTTGGTGAAAAGGGTCGTCAGACCATTATCAATAGCTATTCCAAGCGATCGCAACAAGATCGCTATATCGCATTTTTTCAAGAAGTGTTAGACTAATGAAAAGCTATTATGTCATCATGTCCTCTCTATTGTATTTCGTTTTAATGTTGCCTGCTTGTGGTTCGGGTAATAGTTCAGCCAATGAGTTTAAAAACGAGGGACACAGTTTGTTTGAACAGTATTGCGCTGCGTGCCATGGAAAAACTGGAGACTTAGGTTTGAACGAAGCACCTAACCTAAAAATGTCTGAACTGAGTAAAGAAGAGATAATTCAGTTGGTCCGCACTGGAAAAGAAATGATGCCGCCCTACCAAAAAGTGCTTACTGATCAGCAGATAAAGCAGGTGGCTATTTATGCTATTACATTAAGGTAAAGTTAATTTATATCTTCTTTTCATTTTTAATCGGAGATTAACATTCTGATAGCTAAGTAGATAGAAACGTTGCTAGAATATATAGTTTTTTTCAGGAAATGATTTTATATTTATAAAGATGGCGACAGTCTTTTGTCAGCCATAAACCAGCAAGAGAATTACCTATGGGAACATATCACGTCATCGGTGTGATGTCGGGCAGCTCGCTCGATGGCTTAGATATTGCCTATTGTGTAATAACTGAAGAGAATGGGCATTGGTCATATAAGATCGAGAAGGCAGAGTGTATACCCTTTCAGCCCAAGTGGAAATTGCGAATAGAAAAACTAGTGTTACAAAATGCTATTACCTATATCAAAACCCATACTTTTTTGGGTCACTATATGGGCGAGCAGATAAGGCAATTCATTGAGCGTCATGATCTAGATGATAAGTTAGACTTCATCGCATCGCATGGACAGACCGTATTTCACCAGCCAGAAAATAATTTTACTAGCCAAATAGGCGATGGAGCAGCAATAGCTCGCCGAACTGGGCATACCACAGTTTGTGATTTTAGAACTACAGATATTGCCTATGGAGGTCACGGTACACCTATAGCCCCTATGGTAGATAAGATGTTATTTCCTAATTATAAGTTACTACTTAACCTTGGAGGTATTTCGAACCTAACGGTGAACCATAATGAGCGATGTATTGCTTTTGACATTACTACGGTAAATATGATTATGAATCGCATTGCCCAAAAAGTAGGTAAGGATTATGATAAAGATGGCGACTTAGCCAGAGCGGGAAAAGTGAATGAACAGCTATTTGAAGATCTTAACGGCTCTTGGTATTATGGAAAAGAGTATCCTAAATCGCTTAGTGGTGGATGGGTAAGCAAGGTCATTTATCCTACGGTGAACAAGAAACAAATTAGTATAGAAGATAAGCTGCGTACATTGGTACAGCATATCGTTCATCAGCATAAGTTGGCCTTAGACATGGTAAGTACCAAAGAAGGTATTGAGTTGAGCAAGGGAATAAAAATGCTTGTAACTGGTGGAGGGGCGTTCAATCGCTTCTTAGTGGAACAAATGGACGAACAATTACCCGTTACGGTGGTTATACCTAACGAAAGCACAGTGAAATTCAAAGAGGCATTGCTAATGGCTTTAATGGGCGTTTTGAGGGTTAGACACGAGGTGAATTGCATGAGCACGGTTACAGGGGCTGAACAAGATACTATTGGTGGTGCCATTTACTTGGGCAACCGCAACAAACTGAAAACTTTATTGGGATGATATTAGTGACCGGTGCCACCGGATTGGTGGGGTCGTATCTATGCAGACAGCTTATCGCAGATGGTAAGCAAGTACGAGCTATTAGGCGGAAGTCGAGCGCCTTAACCGTTTTAGGTGATGCTGCGGATAAGATAGAATGGGTATATGGTGATGTTACCGATGTATCATCTTTGGAATATGCTATGCCAGGCGTGGAACAAATATACCATTGCGCAGCCTATGTAGGTTATGCCCCTAAGGATAGGGAGATGGTGTTTAAGATAAATGTGGAGGGTACTGCCAACGTAGTGAATTTGGCTATAGATTTTGGCGTAAAAAAATTATTACACGTTAGCTCTATTGCAGCACTAGGTAAAGATGTGAAGAAGGGTGTTATCACCGAGTCTACTGAATACCAAGACAGCAAGTATAACAGCATTTACGGTCAGAGTAAATTCTTGGCAGAGCAAGAAGCTTGGCGTGGAATGGCCGAGGGGCTCGATGTAGTGGTAGTGAACCCTTCGTTAATACTAGGGGCAGGTAGGTGGAATACCAGTTCGCTACAGGTGTTTAGCAAGTTAGATGAAGGAGTTTCCTTTTACAGTAAGGGTTCAAGTGGTTACGTTGATGTGCGAGACCTGGTTGATATTATGATATCCCTTATGATGAGCGACATAAATGGAGAGCGTTATATTGTTAATGCCGAAAATTGGGACTACAAGACTATGTTCGGTAACATTTCTCAAAAGCTTGGGAAGAAACCACCTCATATTGCTTTAAGTGGTTGGCTTGCTAATCTGGCGGTAGCAGGCGATTGGTTGAAGTCGAAGATAACAGGTGGCCAACATAACATCACTAAAGAGCTGATCTTGTTGATGCAGAACACTTATGAATACGATAATTCGAAAGTGAAAAAAGCGTTAGACTTTGAATTTAGACCAGTAGAAAAGTCAGTTGAAGAGATATGTAAGCTATACTTAGATAGTAAGATAAAAGGCAAGGACTACGCTATTTTTGGAGAATAAGCTCCGTATCTCTAGCAGCTTTTCTAGCTGGAAACCATGCTGCAATGAAGCTAATGGTACATACAGTGAGTAATATTAATAGTACATCTCCCGCTCTTAGTACAACAGGATAGTGATCTACCACGAAAGATCCACTTCCCTGTAGTTTTATTAATCCAAATTGAGATTGTATTACACAAAGAATGATGCCGATGGTAAGTCCAGAAGCGGAACCTATTATGGCGATCAACATGCCTTCTAATAGAAATATATTTCGTATCAGCGTTTTTGTACCGCCCATAGCTTTAAGAATAGAGATGTCTCGTTTCTTTTCCAACACCAACATTGATAGGCTTCCGATGATGTTAAAGGCTGCTATTATCAATATCAGTGTGGCGATAGCATAAACAGCTAATTTCTCTGTTTGCATTACCTTGAATAAGGTCTCATTCTGCTCAAAGCGATCTAGGATATTGTAGTCTGACCCCAATTTTTCTTTTAATCTATTTTTTAGGTCATCAATATCGGCATTGGGTTCAGTAGCTATTTCTAAAGCGGTTAGTTCGGTTTTGTAATTCAGAAGCTCACGAACCAAGTCCAATTGAAGGAACACATATTTGCTATCAAATTCCTGCTGAATACTAAATACTCCACCTGGCCTCACTGATCGGCGATTAAAAGCTCTAGTGGCATCTAAAGAGATGCTTTGTTTCCCCCGCTTTGGTAAATACACTTGAATAGGCTCAATGCTATTGTTCAAGCTTACACTCAAGGCAGAAGAAACCCCAGCACCCAAAACAGCATAATTCAAACCATCCTCATAAAGCACAAAATCTCCACGAACTATGGCGCTATCGATACCTGATACATCTGGGTAATTAGATGGAATGCCTTTTATAGTGGCTATGTATTCGTTGTTATCGTATTTAAGTAAGGCATTCTCTTCCAGAACACCAGCAAAAGCAATTATTTCCGCTTCGGCATTTAGCTTATTGTAAAAGGTGCTGTCGGGATTAAACACTTTACCCACCGCTGGGCGAATGATAAGGTCAGGGCTGAACTCCCCATAAAGTGACTTTACTAAGTTATCGAAGCCATTAAAAGCAGAGAACAAGACCAACATAGCTGCGCTTACAACCATCACCGCCCCGATAGAAACTAAAGTGATGATATTGATAACGTTCACACTCTTTTTAGAGAGTAGATAACGAAAAGCAATATGGAAACTCAACCATTTCATTCGTTAATACTTTCCTCTTCCTGTATTGTATAAAACAGATCGCTCATTATTCTGTCAGCCAGTAATTTGCCGTTGTTATCGAGGGTATAAACGGCGTTATTCATTTTTACATGTCCAGAAGCCAAATAAGGTTTTACTTCTTCCAAAAAACTAGCGATCATTTCGGGAGGGAAATTCTTTTCCAAATAACCTAGTTCAACTCCCCATTTCGTTCGTAGCCCAGTCATGATATACTCGTTGTAGCGGTCATTTTCGCTAAGTTCTTCAAAGCTGTTGGCTAATTCACCTTTTGACACACTATTTATATAGCCTTGGTTGTTGGCTATGTTCCAAGTTCTTCGTTTCCCACTATAGCTATGTGCAGCTGGGCCTAAGCCTAAATAATGCTGCCCTTTCCAATAATTAGTATTGTGTATAGCGTATTTACCATTTCTGGCAAAGTTCGAGATCTCGTAGTGTTCGTAGCCATTTTTGGCAGCCCATTGCATCAATAGTTCAAACTGATGAGCAGCTTGCTCTTCGTTTACTGGTTCTTGTTTACCACTATTTAGTTGATGGGCCAGTGCCGTGTTATCTTCCACAGTTAAAGCATAAGCAGAAAAATGGTCGACCCCGAAGTACTTCACTAATTCCAGGTTTTTTAGCCACTTTTCATCAGTTAATAAGGGGTAGCCATAAATAAGGTCTACGGTTAGCTTTTCAAACCCATGAGCCGCAGCTGAAGCAAAACAATTCTTTGCCTCCTTTGCTGTATGTGCCCTGTTCATCCATTCCAGGTCTTCTTGAAAAAAGGATTGTAAGCCAATACTTAACCGGTCTATTCCCAATGTCTTCCATAACTTAAGCTTTTCAGGAGTTATATCGTCAGGGTTAGCTTCTAAGGTAACCTCTTCCAATTCCTTCATTTCTAAATAGGGAGTCAGGCTATCGAATATTCTTTTCAACTCATTCTCTTCAAGAATAGAAGGCGTTCCTCCACCGAAGTACAGGGTACTAACAGTTTGCGGGACCTCTTCTTTTCTTAGAACTAATTCTTGACCAATTGCTTCCAGTACTTGGCTTTTGCTTTGTAAAGAAGTGGAGAAATGGAAATTGCAATAGTGGCAGGCCTGCTTACAATAAGGTATATGGATATAAATGCCGCTCACAAATACTACACGGGGCTTTTTGGTGTTAATACAAAGGCCTGTTAGGCAGGGCAAAATACGTAATTTTAGTCCTTACCGGGTGATGATCAAGCAAGCAATGGTAATTATGATGGGGCTGCTGCTAGTGGCAAGCCAAACTATTGCCCAAAAGCCCGCCAAAGACCTACTCTTAAAGGTAGATCACGTAGAAAGGACTTCTGCTCCTCTTGGAAAGCGATACGCGGTAAAAGAAGAACACAAAACAGTAGCCTCTATAAATGAGGCTTTAACAGCGCTTATTCGTCGGCTACAAGTTAATGGTTACGTATCAGCATCCATTGATACAGTACTGGTAGAGGATAATGTGCATACTGCCAAGCTCTTTGTAGGTGAGCAGTACATTTTCCGTGATCTGAATTTGAATAGCGAGGAAGAATTCATTTTAGGCGAAGCAGGTATAAAAGACCGATCAGTAGAAGATGACGAGTTTAATTTTCGTCGAATGGATCGCCTGTTAGAAAATGTGTTGCGTCATTTAGAGAATAATGGATACCCCTTTGCCCAAGTTTGGCTTGATAGTTTTCAGGTAGATGGAAATGAGTTCAGCGCGGGTATAGCTATCGAAAAGGGGACACTTATCACTTTTGATACACTGACTATAATAGGTGAGGATATTCGTGTGGCTAAGGGTTTTCTATATAGCTACTTAGATATTCGCCCAGGTAAGCCTTATAATGAAGATGCAGTAGTCAAGATCCGCAAGCGGATAAGCGACCTGGTTTTCTTATCAGAGTCTGATCCTTTGCAAGTACTCTTCGCAGATGATAAAGCGAAGATCACGCTGTATTTAACTGATAAAAAGGCCAGTCAATTTGATTTTTTGGTAGGCTTTCTACCAAATAGCCAATCCACAGGCAAGCTTTTAATAACTGGTGAGGCCAATTTAGACCTAACTAGTGCATTAGGTAGGGGAGAGGAATTTGAGCTAAAATGGCAAAAACTACAAGCACGAACGCAAGATCTGGATGTACATGTCAAGTATCCCTACTTGCTAAACTTACCACTGGCTCTTGATGGACGATTGGATCTTTACAAACGGGATACCTTTTTTCTAGACTTAGGTTATGAGTTTGGGTTACAGTATCTATTCTCTGGTGCTAATTACGTAGGGCTATTTGTGAATAACAAGGCAACCAACGTGCTAAATGTAGATACCAATACGGTAAAGGCAACCCGTGCGTTACCTATTAATAACGACATTAGGAATACCTTGATCGGTTTAGAATTCTATCAGGAAAAACTGGATTATCGTATTAATCCCAGAAAAGGATATGTGCTAAGACTGCGAGTAGGTGGAGGGCTAAAACGAATTAGAGAGAATAACCAGATAGTAAACTTGGCCGACCCTGAAAACCCAGGGGAAACTTTTCAGAGTTTGTATGATAGTGTTGATACTCGATCAGTGCAATTCCAATTCCACTATCAGATAGATAAATTTTGGCCCATCGGTAGGCGTAGCACCCTAAAGACGGGTGTGGTAGGTGCGGCTTTACTTACGGATAACATTTTTGTAAATGAGTTATACCGAATTGGTGGAGTTAATCTTTTGCGTGGATTCGATGAGGAGAATATCTTTACGTCCTTATATAGTGTTGCTACGGTAGAATACCGCTTTCTACTATCGGCCAATTCTTATTTCAACATCTTTTTTGATGCAGCATATGTGGAGGATAGAAGCGGCGGGCAATACAGTAATGACTTTCCTTACGGATTTGGGGCAGGCTTGTCTTTCGAAACTAAGGCGGGTTTGTTCGGTGTTACCTACGCTATTGGTTCACAACAAGGTAACCCTGTAGATTTCAGGGCAGCAAAGATCCATTTTGGTTATGTCAATTATTTCTAGGTTCGTTTTATTGGTTCTTATAGTCTTACCTACTTTCCTTTTTGGTCAGGCAGTAGAAGATGCAGAGTGGTCTACTCCAGGTGATAGGGTGGGGCAGTTTTCCTATGTGCAAGATAGCTGTGGAAATAAGCTTTATAGCATTGAGCCAGCTTATGGCGACCTTTTTTTTGAAGGAGATATGGCTACACGTGTTGCCGCTGTTGTACCCAACTGGTTATTTGTCATTTTTTGTTTGTTAATCGCTACTCTTGTAATAATGAGGGTCGTCTTCCCGCGTATTATGTTCGAAATGTTCCGAAGCTTAACCAATGTGAAGTTGGCTCAGCAATTCTATCGCGAACAAGAGACTTCCTTTTCCATAGTAACGGTATTATTAGGTATTGGTATGGTGGTGTCTTTTGCTATCTACTTTAGTTTAATAATTTATCGCTCTTTTCCTGATACGGGTTCTTTCTCCGTTTTATTCCTGTTCGTGTTTACATTATTAAGTGTGTTATTTTCTTTACGCTATCTTAGTCTTCTAGTTATGCGGGTTGTTTTCCCAATTGCAGAGGATGTAGGTTTTTACTCTTTTGCATATTTTAATAATAGAAAATTAATGGCGTTACTACTTGTGCCCTTCAGTATGCTTATCGCTTATTTGGGTGATCGGCCTGCAGACCCCTTTATTTGGTTATCCGTAGGGTTTCTACTAGCTATGACAATACTTGAGCTAATACAGGGTTTACAAGTAGGACGAAAGTATTTTTCGAGCAATAGACTACATTTTTTATTGTATATTTGCACCCTCGAAATCGCACCTATCGCTATATTGACGAAAGCTATTGTAGTCACATTATCATAGGTACGGTGTTTTTATGGCCCCTAAACCACACTTGTCGTGAGTTCAGTAATTACCTCCGATACTAAGGTTATGAAACGTGTTGAATCCATACTTATCTCGCAGCCACAGCCAGAAAATGGCAAGTCGCCTTATTTTGACTTGGCTAAGAAGTACAAGATAAAAGTAGATTTCCGTCAATTTATTCAAGTTGAAGGCATTGATGGAAAGGATGTACGTCGTTCTAAAGTCAATCTTAGTTCCTTTCAGGCCATAATCTTTACTAGTAGAAGTTCTATCGATCACTTCTTCCGTGTGTGCGAAGAGTTGCGCATTACCATGTCGCAAGATACTCGCTACATATGCAAGTCAGAAGCTATTGCGCTTTACTTACAGAAGTACATTTTATACCGCAAACGTAAAGTCTCTTATGGGCCAGGACGCGAAGACGGCTTAATGAAGCTGTTACTGAAGCATAAGGGCGCGGGTAAGTTTTGCTATCCTTGTTCTGATGTTGCTAAAGACGATATGCCATTCTTTTTAGAGGAGAAAGGTTTTGATTTTGAGCAAGTACCGCTTTACCGAACAGTTAATAGTGATCTTTCCGATCTAGAAAATATTTTTTACGACATTATCGTGTTTTTTAGTCCGACAGGATTACGTTCACTATACCACAACTTTCCTGATTACGAGCAAAAGGATACGCGCATAGCTGCCTTTGGTAGTGCAACCGCTCAAGCGGTAAAAGATGCAGGATTGACCTTGAATATTGAAGCACCAGTAAAAGATTCTCCATCCATGTCAATGGCAATAGAGAAGTATATGCTGATGGCTAATAGAAAGTAAGTTCTCCGACTCCTCGCAACCATTTCATTTCTCATGCTGTTCAAAAAGGTAAGATATTTACCCCATGACGAACAACGATGAACAACCCAACCGCCTTTTAGAGGAAACAAGTCCTTATTTACAACAGCACGCCTACAATCCTGTGGATTGGTATCCGTGGGGAGATGAGGCATTAGCTAAGGCTAAAAAAGAGGATAAACCGATATTAGTAAGCATTGGTTATGCGGCTTGTCACTGGTGCCATGTAATGGAGCGAGAGTCTTTTGAGAGTGAGGATGTGGCTGCCATTATGAACGAGCACTTCGTGAATATAAAGGTAGATAGAGAAGAACGTCCCGATATTGATCAGATCTATATGGATGCTGTTCAGGCTATAACTGGGCAAGGAGGCTGGCCATTAAACATGTTTTTAACCCCAGATGCCCTTCCTTTTTATGGGGGTACCTATTTTCCACCCCGTCCAGCTCATGGGCGGCCATCGTGGGTTCAGGTGTTACAAGGCGTAGCCCAGTCTTATGCTAATGATAGAGAAAAAGTAGTTCAACAAGCTAAAGGATTGGGAGAATATATTTTGAAAATGGATGGTTTGCATATTGCTGCTAGTTCAGAAGAAGAGGTGCGATTTACTCGAGAAAATGCGGATACGGTATTCAAAGGATTAGCAAACGACCATGATGAAATTAACGGGGGCTTTGGTGGTGCACCTAAGTTTCCAAATACGTTAAGCCTCATTTATTTACTACGTTATTATCATGCAACAAAAGACGTGCAGTCGCTAAAGATCGCCATACAGTCATTACAAAAGATGATAAAAGGTGGTATATACGACCAAATTGGTGGTGGTTTTGCTCGTTACTCTGTAGATGATAAGTGGTTAGTGCCCCATTTTGAAAAAATGCTTTATGATAATGCCTTACTTATCGAAGCTATGTGCGAAGCTTGGCAACTCACGCATCAAGACATTTTTAAAGATGCTGTAAGACAAACGATGAGTTTCCTCCAAAGAGAAATGACTTCTACTAATGGAACATTCTATGCTTCGCTTGATGCAGATAGTGAAGGGGTAGAGGGCAAGTTCTATGTTTGGTCAAAAGAAGAGATAGAGGATATTCTTGGAGATAAAGCAGATGTTTTCTGTCATTATTATAATGTTAGCGACAAAGGAAATTGGGAAGGAACGAATATTCTTCATGTTACTGATGGTCTTGAGGTTATAGCGAGTGAGTTCAACTTATCAGTAGAGGAATTAAAAGGGCTATTAATAACACAAGCTGCTAAACTAATAGGAGCGAGGGCTGGAAGAGTTAGGCCTGCAACAGATGACAAGATATTGACCAACTGGAACGCCATGATGATAAGTGCTTGTTTTAAAGCGCATCAGTTTTTTGGTGAGGAAGAGTACTTAGAAATGGGCAAACAAGCGATAGATCATATGCTCAAAGCACATTTTCAAAAAGGAGAATTACATCACAATTACAAAGAAGGGCGAGCTACCATACCTGCATTTTTGGATGACTATGCCTTATTCATTAAATCGCTATTGGGCGCCTATGATAGCACTTTTGATAGTGCTTACTTGCACAAGGCCAAGGAATTGACAGAGGCGGTATTCGGAGAATTTAATGACCCAACAACTCATTTATTCTATTACACCCAAAAAGGTCAAACAGATGTAATTGTAAGGAAAAGAGAGGTTTATGATAGTGTAACTCCTTCGGGAAACTCAACAATGTATGGTAATTTGCGAAAACTTGGTATCCTTTTCGATGATGAACGTTATATAACCAGAGCAAAAAAAATGCTAGCTGCCGTTCAAGAACCCATAACTAAATATGGCCGCTCGTTCTCGCAGTGGGCATATTTGAGCTTAGATGATATTATGGGTCTTAAGGAAATAGCTGTAGGAGGAAAAGATGCTATGGAAGTGGCAATTCGTCTGCAAGGCTATTACCTGCCTAATAAATTAATAATGGCAGCTATGCAACATAAGCAGGAGAAATTTCCGTTATTAGAGGGGAAAGCAGGGGATGGCGACACGCTCATTTATATTTGTGAAAGCTATGCTTGTAAAGCACCGATCAAAAAAATGGACGAGTTCGAAGCGGCTATTGAATATACCTATCCAGTTGACCTAACTTAATGCAGTAATTTGCGACACTCGTGAGGAACTTATTATTAATACTCTTATTGGTCGTTACTTCTTTCATTGCTGAAGCTCAGATAGCGGCACAGCGCACTCAATATCAATTCGATCAATTGTCTTTTAATCCAGCGGCGGCAGGTAAAGACCAAGCTATAGATGCAACTTTTGCCTACAGAGCACAGTGGACGGGTATTACGGGTAATCCTTCTTTACAGTCTTTTAATGTTCACTCGCCGCTTAATGTTGCCAATTCTAGTGCGGGCCTATCAATACTAAATGATAGGTTAGGGCCAGAGCGTACTACTTCTATTATGTTGAATTACGCATACAGGATGTCGTTTAAATTTGGAAAGTTGGCCTTTGGGGCAAGCGCAGGTATTTTTCAGCGCAGATTAGACGGTTCACAGCTTCGTTCACCTGATGGGAGTTATGAAGGTTCGTTTGATCATAATGATGATTTTATTCCAGATCAAGTGCAGTCAGCATGGGCGCCTGAATTCAATGTTGGAGTCTATTTTCATAATTCGAAACTATTTGCAGGCGTGTCCGTACTGAATTTGATGGAAAGTAAAGTGACTCTTGATACGCCTGCTGGAAGTACAGAACTCAGGCTTGGTAGGGCTTTTACAGGTTTGTTGGGTTACAAAATAAATTTGGGCAAGAAGTTAATGTTGCAACCAAGTGTGTTGTTCAAAAGTGACTTGAACCAATTTCAAAGCGATATTTCTGTCATTTTAGACTACAAACGCAATATGTGGTTCGGAATGACGTTTAGAGGTATTAGTGGGGATACTAAAGACGCCTTGGCCATTGTGTTAGGTGCACGCATTAAGAAGCTCGTTAGCATAGGATATAGCTACGACTTTTCGCTTTCAGATCTAAATGAGGTCAATTCTGGCAGTCACGAGATCCTCCTAAACTATTTGCTGAATATTAAAGAATTAGTTAAACCGGGAAAGGCTATATATAACCCCCGGTATTTGTGAGAATTTTTCGTAAGTTTGGTCGGCTATTGTTAAAACAGGAGCATTTTTTCTTTTTTCCTTAAAAAAGCTATTTTTACGGGCTTTAGAAAAACGCAGACGCTTACACTTTAAATAAATCGTGTTATCATGAGAAAAAGCTGGTTAATACCTCTCGCTTTCACCCTAGTGTTGCTTTCCGGATGTACCGGAGGATACAACGGTCAACTGATCGGTGAACAAGATCGTCCAGGATGGAACAACATCGTTCCTTTCGGTATGGTATACATCCCATCAGGAACTTTGCATATCGGACCAAGTGATCAGGATGTGAATAATTCCATGATCCAACGCAGCAAGTCTATTTCCATACAGGGTTTCTTTATGGATGAAACTGAAGTTACTAATAACGAGTATCGTCAATTTGTTCACTGGATACGTGACTCAGTAGCGGCTAAAACTCTTGGTGACATATATATACAAGAACCAGCAGAAGGTTCTGATAAAGAATATGTTGATTGGGAAATGACTGAAGAGTTGGACTACAACGATCCTGAAAACTACGAACAGTTACAATCAATGTACTACCCTGAGAACGAGTGGTTCAATGGTCGTAAAGAATTCAATGTAAGTAACTACGTGTTTGAATACCAGTGGTTAGACACTCGTGAAGCTGCAAAAGTTTCAAATCGTGGTAAGCCACGTTCTGAGTTCTTTGTAGATGAGAGTGTAATGGTTTATCCTGATACAATGGTATGGGTGCGTGACTTCTCCTACTCTTACAATGAGCCAATGACTCGTAACTACTTCTGGCATCCTGCATTTGATGATTATCCTGTTGTTGGTGTAGAATGGATGCAGGCAAATGCTTTCAGCGCATGGCGTACTAAGTTTTGGTCTGATTACCGCACACAGCGAGGTGAAATGATAAATGACCCTTTCCGTTTGCCAACAGAACAAGAGTGGGAATACGCAGCTCGTGGAGGTCGTAAAATGGCTCCTTATCCTTGGGGTGGTCCTTATTTAAGGAATACCAAAGGCTGTTTGTTGGCTAACTTCAAACCTGGTCGTGGTAACTATCCTGAGGATGGTGGGTTCTACACTGTACGTGCCGATGCATACTGGCCAAACGATTACGGTTTATATAATATGTCTGGTAACGTGTCAGAGTGGACATCTACAGCCTTTGTAGAAAATGCGTACTCTTTTATTCATGATATGAACTCTGACATCCGTTATGATGCAGATGAGAATGACCCGATAACCATGAAACGTAAAGTAATTCGTGGTGGATCTTGGAAAGACATAGGTTACTACCTACAGACTGGTGCACGCCATTGGGAGTACCAAGATTCAGCGAAATCTTACGTTGGGTTCCGTAATGTATTGACCTTTTTAGGTCGTTCTATCAATGATTAATAAATTAAGTTTCTCTTAATAACCTTTATTTCACCTACTTAAATCAAATTAGCAAGCATGAGATCTTTAGTATTGTTTTTTGAATCGCCTAAAGGGCAAAGAGTTAAGAACCTGATCATTGGATTGGGAGCGGCTGTCGTGATCTTAGGAGCACTTTTTAAGTTGATGTCTTGGCCTGGAGCTGGACCTATGCTTATCGCAGGATTGGGAACTGAAGCATTCCTATTTACATTACTAGGAATATTGCCTCCGCATCCAGACCTTCACTGGGAGAAATTCTACCCTGGTATTACTATTTCACCAGAATTGGAAGAACACTCAAAGGAAGGGCACGAGTTCAAACCTGAGAAATCAGTTACGGAACAGTTGAATGAAATGATCGAAAGTGCAGATATTGACAAAGCATTGAT
>CAYGTK010000078.1:0-16816 GCA_964352775.1 uncultured Chitinophagaceae bacterium | reverse complement strand
TCTGTACTCCTATTGATCCATTGAAGCCTATAGCCAATTTTGGGTTCACACAAGGCTGTGATAATGACTCTGTTCAGTTCCAACAGCTATCGAGTAGCAACGTAAATTACTTCTGGGACTTTGGCTTAGGTGGTGCTACCAGCACAGTTGCAAACCCAAGCTTCTTATACCCTAGACAAGCTACAGCGCAGACCTACAATGTAGAATTAATAGTAGTGAATCCACTGAATAGCAATAGCGATACTTCCGTTCAGGCCATCACCATATACCCACTTCCTTCACAGGAATTAGGACCTGATACTAGCGCTTGTACGGGTACTACACTTACTTTGGATGCAGGAAATGCTGGCGCAACGTATAGTTGGAACACTACCGATACCAGCCGAATGATAGATGTGACCCTATCTGGAATTTATTGGGTAGATGTTACCCTTGGTGGATGTACCATAAGGGATTCTATCAACGTCACTTTCGATCCGCTTCCACCAGTAGACCTTGGAAATGATACTGTATTTTGTTTGGGTAGTTCTGTTCTACTAGATGCCACCTATACTAATGGAACGTACTTGTGGAGTACAGGGGCAACCACGCCGAACATCATCGTTCAAGATACAGGTACTTATAGCGTTCGCGTTGGAACAGCTGGCTGTTTTGCATTCGATACCATAACCATCGGTTCTGGTGGGTCTATTGACTTAGACCTAGGACCAACAGACACTTCTTTTTGCCAAAGCGGAACGATATTGTTGAATGCCAGTAATCCGGGAGCTACCTACTTCTGGCAAGATGGCTCTACCGACTCTACCTTTTTGGTAACGCAACCAGGTACGTATATCGTCACTGTATTTGTGGGTAGTTGTACTAATAGCGACGGTATTGTGGTAACTCGCGATGCCCAACCTACTATAGACTTAGGTGCAGATACCACTATCTGTAATGGTGAAACGGTTATAGCAGATGCTACTTTCGCATCGGCAACTTACCAATGGCAAGATGGTACTACCACACCTACTTATACCATCCTGAACCAAGGAGATTACGCTGTAACTGTAACCAATGGTGCTTGTGTAGATACTGATAGTATAGCCGTTACGGTCATATCCGCCCCAATAGTGGACTTAGGAAATGATACCGCCATCTGCCAAGGTGACCCATTAGTACTAAGTGTTTCCCCGCAAGGGTCTGCTGTAGTTTGGCAAGATGCCAGTACTGATAGCACATTTAATGTACTTAACCCTGGCACTTACTCCGTTACCGTAACAACTGGAACTTGTATAGGTACTGACGAAATTGTAGTGAGCATCAGCCCAGTAGCGGGCATCAACTTAGGAAACGACACCACCATCTGTGATGGTGATAGTTTGCTACTTGGAGGACTAATTGCGGGAGCTAATTACTTGTGGCAAGATGGTTCTACCGACCCTACTTTTGTAGTAACTAGCGCGGGAACATATTTCGTTGCTGTGTCTAACGGTAGCTGTGGTAGTAGTGACACCATAGTTGTCGGCTTCGATCAGCCTATAGCTGTGAATTTGGGGCAAGACAGTACACTTTGTGAAGACAACGATGTTCTGCTAACTGCACCTGTAGGAGGAACTTACCAATGGCAAGATGGTAGCACCAACAGCAGCTTTACAGCAAGTAATACAGGTAACTATAGCCTTACCGTAACCAATGGAGTTTGCGAACGAAGCGACAGCATACAGATAACCTTTGACCAGATACCGAGTATCGACCTAGGTAGTGATACCACCTTGTGTTTGGGTGATGATATTATACTAGATGCAAGTTTTGCTGGGGCTAGCTATTTATGGCAAGACACTTCAATCTTAAATACATTTACAGTTACAAGCAGCGGCACCTATTCCGTAGACTTACTTAACGGTACCTGTACCTTTAGCGATAATATTCAAGTCACTTTCAATACACCACCAACAGTAGACCTTGGGAATGACACTTTGCTTTGTGAGGGAGAGACAGTAACACTTAGTTCTACTACCGTGAATGCTACTTATGTGTGGCAAGATGGTAGTACTAATAGCACTTTCCAAGTAGTTCAAGCTGGGGAATATATCCTTACGGTAAGTCTTGGCGGCTGTGAGGTAAGTGATACTATTCAAGTGACCTATGATCAACTTCCTGATAAGCAGTTGCCTGCTACTATCGATCTATGCGATGGAGAGGATACCACTTTGACATTGAACCACACCAACGTAACCTATACATGGAATGATGGAAATACTACCAATACGCAAACTGTAAATACCTCTGGTATTATTTGGGTGGATATGACTTCAGGCATCTGCTTGGTTCGCGATTCCAGTACGGTAACGGTTAGCCCACCAAACAACGTCGATCTAGGTAATGACGTAGACAAGTGTGAAGGAGATGATATTACCATCACAGCATCATCTACTAACTCCACCTACGAATGGAGCACGGGCGAAACGGACTCTTCTATTATTATTGATGGACCAGGGCTTTATATCGTAACGGCTACAGATGCCAATGGCTGCATTGCAATTGACAGTATTGAAGTAACAGAAAGCAGCTTCCAATTAGGAATAACTGCCGACCCTGATTCGGTTCTGTTCTTTGGTGATGTGGTACAATTATCAGCCACAGGCGATACAGCGGATAGCTACGTATGGTTTCCGAACACAGGTTTGCTAGATTCATCTGGTCCTGTAGTAAATGCTATGCCCGCAGATACTATTACCTATCTATTGGTTGGCCAGTATGGCCCTTGTTCGGTAGATGCTTTAATTACGCTTTATGTAAGCGAGCTAGACGAGATGATAGAGATACCAACGGCCTTCTCCCCTAACGGTGATGGCCTGAACGACCTATTTGGTGTGGTGAACGCAGGCGGTATGGAAGTAGGCGAATTGAAAGTATTCAACAGATGGGGCGAACAAGTATTCGCTAGTGCCAATGGAACAGTTAATAATGGCTGGAACGGAAGATTGAGAGGAGCAGATCAACCAGTTGGCTCGTATGTATGGTATGTGGAACTGACTGATACTAGTACTGGTGAAAAGTCAACCAAGAGCGGAGTAGTTTCGCTGTATCGGTAATTGAGGCTTGAAAATTTAAAGGGAGTTAATTAACAGCTACTCCCTTCTACTTCAGAAAGAAGCGGGGCCATGCAGTCTGACGGCAGCAGCGAGGGCTTTGTGCGTAGAGCGATTCAGAATGCTTGATTTTTTGGCTTCGTTTTTCATCAAGGAAAAAGGAAGAGAAAAACGTATCTATACCATTAAAGCGCATCTCGCCAGTGGAAGACCTACTGCATAATTAAATTGGAACGCGTTGATCACTAATTCTACCTTATAAGAGTAACCGTACCCACCCGTTTCAGCTTACGATCATCCAAAAAGGTTATTTCTACTTCGTAAACAAATACTCCGGGGCTCATCTCCCTACCATGAAAGGTGCCGTCCCATTTAGGCTGATCGCCTCGAACGTTAAATATCAATTCGCCCCAACGGTCGAATACCTTTAGCTCAATGTTGTCTACACCTCTGGCTTCTACAATAAAGTCGTCGTTTACGCCATCGCCATTTGGTGTGAAGATGTTAGGGGTGTAAGCTATCAAACTATCCACTGCAACGAATATGAAGGCAGTATCTAAAGCGGTACAACCATCTTCATCCGTATAAAGCACTGTTATCAAGGTGGTGTCTAAAGGTGCCGCAATAATACGATCGATAGTATTACTTGTAACTATAGCGTCCCCTGGCTGCCAGTTGAAACTAACAACTGATGAAAAGGTATCAGGATATTGTGCTATAAGTTCTACTTCTTCCCCAAAACGGATAAAGGAACTATCTGGCACAATGGTCACATATGTTTCGGTAGGGCTGGTTAGCTGAATACGATTAGTATCAATGGCTTCACAACCGTTATCATCTCGCACCACTATTCCATAAGACCCTACATCTAATCCTGTTCGTATATTATCGTTCGTAAAGTCTACTCCGCTATTAATACTATATCGGTAAGGTAGTGTTCCGCCTATAGCTTCAATAGTTATCGATCCATCTAGCTCACCAAAGCAAGAGATATTGGTACTTGTTACGCTATTTATCAGCAATTCATCGGGCTGAAGCAACTGCAATGTATCTATCTTATTACAGCCAGTGGCATCGGTTGTAGTGATGGTGTAAACTCCACTAAAGGCATCGTCAATAACAGTACTTGTGTTTGCTAAAACACTATCGTCTATTGCCCAAATTTGATTGTAACCAGTAGATGAAGATCCACCAGTAATTATCGCCTCTACCCTACCATCATTATCACCATAACAACTTGGTTCTGATGTATTGAATATGTGGAATATTTCGGGGTAGTTCAGCAATTCAACTTGAGCAATATCACTACAACCATTAGTGTCTATATAGATCAAGGTATAGTTGTTTGCAACATCCGTGGTCAAAGAAGAGCTAGTAGCACCATTATCCCAAAGGAAAGTTCCTAACGAATAATTAGCGCTGAACATCACCGTATCGCCCACACATACTGTAGTATCAGAACCAATAGCCAATAAGGGTGAGGGGTTGAAAAGCACCTCAATAGTGTCACTACTTTGGCAATTGCCTATTGCGGCAGTTATATCATAACTACCGTTAATGGTCACTTCTATGGATGGGGCAGTTTCCCCAGTGCTCCACAGGTAGGTTGCACTTGGGCTGAAAGCATCTAATACTATTGTATCGCCCTCACATGCATTTACATTAGGCCCTAAATTGAGCAGCGGAGCAGACTGAAATAGCACATTGATGGAGTCTACCAACACACATTTCTCAACAGTTACCGTTACGTAGTAAGTACCACTGGCATTTACCATCAAGCTAGATGCCCCTAGATTAGGTACGCTCCATTCATAATTGGCCATTGCTTGTTGCATTGCATCTAGAAAAACGCTGTCTCCTAAGCACAGCAGTGTATCGCCGCTTATCATCGAAACTGGTAATGGTAATACGGTTATCAATTTGCTGATAGTCGTATCAAACGCATTAGCCGTATCGGTAGTCGTCATGCTCACGGTGTAAACGGTTGGTGTATCAATTGAGCTATATAAGTGCGTGGGCGAGTAAGCTGTTTCTATAGGACTTCCATCCCCAAAATCCCAAGTGAACACCAAGTCGGGCCCGCTAGTTAGGTTAGTAAAGGCAATAGCTGTACTATCACAATTAGGAGTTGTACCAAAATTCGGGGTAAATGGTCTACAATTGGCATTCGCATTTATTGTAGTGGTAATATCAAGATCTAACTGCCCAGCCGCATTCTCTGGAGTAAACACTTGTACATAGTAACTCCCCGAAGAAAGGCACTCCAAGGTAAAACCATTACCAATTGAACTGCAAGAAGATAGGTCGACTATCATACTTTGGCAATCGCCATAAAGCACACGATATTCAACTGGAGTAGCGGTAACAGTTCCTGCTAATCGTAGGGCCAAATCATACTTCGTGTTTGAAGTATCGGTAATATCCACTCTAAACCAAGTAGACTTAAAGCCTACTACATCTGTAAAGCACAACAGGTTACTGCCATCCTCGCCAAAGTCGTCGCCCATAGTATGACAATCTACTATTGCCGTAGTGGTAGAATTACCCACCCCACCAATAGTAGAAACAATAGGATCGTCGCATCTATCCCCCTGGTCTTGACCGATCTGGATAGTTGGTACTATGCGCTGCTCATCAAAACCACAACCTGTGAACATAAAGTAGTACGTACCTGGCGTAACACAGGCCTGCCCCCATTGGGTAGCATTGAAAGTAGTGGCATCTAAAGGCAACTCCACCAAACCACCCGAAGCATCGCAGGCTGCACTTGTAGTGTCATCATCGCGAAGTAATATCACCTCATTCGGGTTGAAGGTATTTGCCGCTAGCCCCACAATATCGTATTGTACGCGTAGTCTGCCAGCTATACCTACTTGCACTTTGTACCAAAGCGTATAGAAATAACCATTGCCTTGGCATTGATCACCAAAGTCATTATCACCCATATCGGCAGTTGCACAGAAAAAGCTTCCCGTATCGGCCACATAAGTGCCTGAGGTAAGTATGCTATCGGTATAGGGAGCAGTTAGTTGATTGAGACCATTTATTACATTAGCTGTGTAGCAATGATCGTAGCTTACCTCGGTGCTGTCATAATTCAAGTATACATCCAGCAACATATTGGGGTAGTCGACAGCTGGAGCATCAATTATCAGGTAGTAGCGAGAGGTGTCGTTCGGGTCGCATACATTGAATGAACCAGTACTTCCGTGATAACAGTCTGGTGGATTATCAAACCTATCGCTCTGTATCACTAGGCTCAATCCATCTATTAAAGTAGAATCGATATCCCCATTACTTTGCAATTGCGAGAAGGGAACATTCCCATTTACATCACTTTTGTAAAGCGACCATGGGTAAGCAATATTCTTAAGTTGTGTTCTGTCGTTCACCGATAGTTCTACCGTGCCTATTCCACTTAGTGTGAACGTATACCAAAGGTTTCTTCTGGAGAAGCCTCTAGGTACACCATATTGCATCATCATGGGGTAGTTTATACCGCCAGGGTAGATATTGGAGTTTAACCACCAATTAACATCCGTTGGGCAACTATGATAAACAGGATCAGTAGTTTGCGCACCTGTACTACAGAATATCACATCGTAGCTTGGGGCGAATTGACTGTTCGTTGTATCTGCTAAGTTCTGTTTGCCACTATACCATTGCCCATCACCAATTAATCGCCCAAAATCATATGCATTACTCGCATGGTCGTATTTAGATATGCCTACGCTATCAATAAGTAGCTCAGGCGTTACACGCTCACCTTCTATGTTATCGCCACCTGTAATTACAAGGGTGTAAGTGCCTGGCTGAACATTGCAAAGTCGTATTTGCGCATCGCCAATTATACAAGGCTGAATTGGTGGAACCGTTTGCATCAGTAGTGAATCTTGCCGCACATCAAAAGGATATACCCTTGAACTCATGGGGAAATCGATAGCGCTGATGACAATGAACGATGGCTTAGTGATGGTAAAAGTATAATAGGCTACCCGATTATCCGTCGGTTGACAACCAGAGGTTGGGTGGCTGCTGAATGGCATATCATCCGTGCAATCAAATAGCTCTTCTTGTAGCATGTAAATGGTATCATGCCTAGGGTAAATTTCAGGAGTAGTCCAATTGACATAATCAGTAACTCCCTCTTCAGAAGCCTTATAGGGTCTATTGAATTTTGACCCTGCGCTATCTAAAATAGAGATCTCAGGTTGGCTGTAAAAACCTATCTGATTGCCACCTTGGTAGGTAGCTTGATTAGTAAAAGTAGCCCCAGAAGCATAATCGACAATAGTATACCAACCAGGCGGAAGTATGTCGCAATTAGGAAAACCCAGGGTATCAAAGCATTCGTTATACTCTGTATTCAATAATGCAGAAAGGCCAGATGTTCCGCTGGCACTTACTTGCCCTTCAAATATCAAATATTGCCCCCTACCCTGCTGGTTTACCCGTAGCACAGCGCTATCAGCTAAATAGAACTCTCTGTAAATTGCCTTAGTGCCATTACCGCACGGTGGCTGACCGTCGATAGTTACAGCATTGTCAATACATGAAAAACTATCTCGCGTGCTGAATATCTCATCATTAGCTCTGCTTAAGGTGTCCAACACTTCTGGTGCTAATGGATCAGCGAACATAGTACCTGATGGTCGGAATTCTAGTGCAGGGGCATCTTGAAAGCCAATGCGTGCAGGGTTTCCCAAGCCTACCAAGGTATATACACCCGCATCTACACAAAACTGCTGGGCATTCCCGCCACCTGTTATACAGGGTAAGTAAGGCGTTAATCCATTTAACACACTAGGGTAGCTGAACGTGTTTTGAGCTATGGCAATACTACTAGCACTGCCCTTATACAAACGATAAAGACTACCAAACGAACCCGCCACAACGAGTATACCTTCCTCTAAAATAGCATTACTAGGTATACCATCTCCTATTACTAACTCTCTATAAATACCTTGTGTAGACAATGGATTACAAATAAAAGCACCGGGCGGTAATACAGTAGAATCGCAGCTAAATGTATCAATTGGAGGGAGATAAGTAACACCTGTCTGTAAAGGTCTTAAGCCGTTTATCGTATCAAATGCAGTAGCATTCCTAAGATTGAAGCGAGTACTGAAAGTGGGTTGTGTATTGATCGTTACATTCACTGGTCTACCAAGATCAGATAGACAGTTGTTTTCAATATCAGCTCCTATTTGGCTTCTCCCTAGTATCTGCAAACTGTAATCACCGGGTGGCATACAGGGGATTTCTATCCTACTTCGCCCCTGGGCCATTATAGCACCTACTTGTACATCAGCACAATTATTGGTAGTCTCCGATCCAAATAATCGGAGGTATACCTTTGAGCAATTATAGATCTGTGGTTTATTAGCCAGTATCTCCACATTACCATAAGCAGATAGGCTAAAGCTTATCCAAGTAGTAAGGTCGTACTGTCCACTAAAATTACCCAATGGGTTTACCGAACCACAAGCCACCGCAGGGTCACTCAAAAAAGCATTACAGGCCAAATGATCGTTAACTATCCGAGAGTTGCCAGGGTTGATAATACCTAGCACATTAGTTGGGTCCATTTGACTTAAAACTGGCTGAGGAGCTTTGGTAGGTGCACCACCTAATTGCCGTATCAACAAACGAATATCTTGTGATAAAGCAGTTGGCAAAAGCAGGCGAATACTATATGTTGTATTTGGTAAAAGATCGCACACATACTCCCGCTTGTTATCGCTGGGGTAAGTTAAAGCCACGCAACCATCAATTACATTATTGACAACGGAAGGGTTGCTAACTATATCGCCCTGATATAAGGTGTAGCCTACAGTAGCAGCAGTAAGTGGATTTCCTGCACCAGAGGGCTGTAGATATACAGCTAGATAATCTACATGGTTGTCAGTTCTAAAAGTATACCAAGTTGATTGGGTGTAGTCAGTTGTTGATAGACCCATAGCACTTAAGCCTGTACATATTTGCTCAGCAGGGCTATCAATACTTTGACAGCCCGTGGCATTAGCTATGCTGTGTTCGTATCTGGTAATATTACCAATAGATCCTGCCTGACTTGGAAGGTCAAAATTACTTTTACCGCTTATTCCCGCTGCAGGTCCAGTAGTTAAGGATAATTGTACCAAGCCGCCTAAGAAGTTATTGGCCGTTACTTGTATGTAGTATGTGCCTGCTTTCAAACAAACGTTGAAGGTGCTGGCACTAGTGTTGGCACTAAGGTCGTCTTCAACTAAAGCCTGCCCCGGAAATGGTGGGCAGCCATTTGTTTTATAAGTAGTATAGGATGCATTGGTAGTACTCGATGTTCCCCCACTTATTTGATCAATGTCAATATTGATTTGCCTTGTAGTAGGCAAAGTAAACTGAAACCAGACCGACTTATCGCGATTGGTATTAGTATTAGCAAAGGTCTCTCCTACTTGTAGTGTAGCTAAAGTAAAGTCAATAGTATCTGACAATAACGTACCAAAGCCAAAACCACCATTTGTAATGGGCAATACTATTGCATTATCACAATCATCGTTTATTGGGGGCTGAGCCGCAGCAATAGAAACAATGAGCAGTAAGGCAATAAGGATAAATGGTCTTAAAGAAAACATCTATACGTTGGGTTGCTCCTAAGTTAGCATATAGGCGTGGAAAAATCCAATTAAATGTTCTCATAATATCACAGTAAAGCAAAGAAACACGGAGCTTTTAACATGTAAAAAGCTAAGTGAGTGGAAAACATAGAAAGCATATAGTTTAAAATAGGCTTATATTGAAACCTTAATAGAGAGAGGGGTCGGACTTTCAGAGCACACACTTCTGAACAACAGATGTTGACGCCCGACCTTTCTCCTTCACTTACAGGGATCAGATAACTTCTCTATCCAAAGAATTACTTCTCTGTTCATTTCTGAACCAAATATAGACAAACATGGTAAGCATTTAGTATTGATAATGATTTCATTTCAGAATATACTTAACTACATTTTCATGCACTCCGCATCAGAATTAATCAATCTTATTATATTCGGAATTAACGAAATACATACAACTAGCGTTGAATAGCTAGTAATTCCCAACAGGCTGCCACTAACATATAACCTTCCAAAAAAGAAAAAATTACTATCCCAAATACTTAATTATCAGCACTTTAAAAACAAAGTGCCAAGAATGACTTTTATAGTTCTAATACAAGGTATTGTATACCCCGACATCATATGTTCTACTAGTTATATTTACTAAAATTGCAGTAATCACTTACATAAACAAGAATATATCACGCAGGATAATTTCATTCCTAACAGCCCATATTCGGTAATAATATTGTTTATACAACAGTTACTGGTACTGCGCTAGTGCATGCTTCAATTTACTCTTTATCCGTCTACGCAATGTTCGGGGTTGTAGTACTTTAATACCCTCGCCAAAGCCTAGTATCAGTCGCTCGAATTCAAAATTCAGATGCACCTTGAGCGAAATGATGGTGCTTCCATCTTCTAATTTGTCTATTACCTTCTGCGAACTATGGAAAGGCTTGGTTAATACATAGGGGCTATTGTGACGATTTACTTGTAGTTCCACCTCATGCATGTGCTCGTCATTCAACACCGTTACCCCGATGGTATTCTTGTAGTAGTCATCCGCATCAAAGTCGTTGTCGTCGTAAGTGGTAGCTAATGCGTAGGTCAGCTTTTCTATTCGGTCTAGCGCCAAGGTAAGTAGTTGCTCCGCCCCTTCTCGCTTACCGATAACGAACCATCTATTGTTATACTCTTTCAAAATAAAAGGGTGCAATACGATCTCCGACTTATTATACGAGCGGAACGACTGGTATTCAATAGTCAGGCATATCTCTTTCAATATCGCCTGGTATATCACATCCAAATACTCCAAACCCTTTAGGTTCTCATTCTTATCTAGGTGGATGATGGGCTTTTGGTGTTCCTTCTCTACATGTATCTTATCCTCTAGTCGCTGTATCACTCCATGTAGGTCAGAGAACAGCGAGAAATCTCTGAACTGTTTTAATATCTCTACTGACTCGGCCAAAATGCCAATATCGTTTTCCGTTACAGGTATATTGGTAATACTGTAATGCTCATCGTCATATTTATAATACTTCTTCTGGTAAGTAATTATGGGCGCATTATAGCCCAACTTATCGCTCCGCATCAGTTGTATATCCAGCTGCACAGTGCGTTTACTCACGTTCACTTCCCTTCCCTCAAATTCATTAAGTGCATCTGAGCAGGCAATTATCAAGTCTTCTAAAGTCCATGTTCGGTAACGGTTCTGTAAGCATTTATCTATGGTTCGGTAGCGGATAAGTGCATTTTTATTCTGTGCCATGTCAATAAAAATGAAAATTAATTTCTACTACGCAAAATAATTGCGCAGTTGCTAAAGATGTTTGTATCGTACTTAATGAAAAGACGATGGAAAACAAGACAATAACAGGAAACGACATTATCAAATTGGGCTACGAACCAGATGCATGGTTCAAAGATGCCCTTCAACATATTAACGAAAAGGAATTGAGCGGTGAAGCGAAGAAGGTATATCTGGAGCAATTTAAAGCAGAGCCTGTATTAGCGCTTCACCGCGAAGCTTTGGGTTATTCACTTAACCTGAGAGCCGAAAATGAACTAGAGGAAGAGAACCTGGGCTCGGTAATGAAGACCATGGATGCCGTGATGAAAACCCCTACTGTGGTAAATGGTGCCATAATGCCCGATGCTTGCCCAGCGGGGCCGAATGGAACTATACCAGTAGGTGGTGTGGTGGCAACCAAAAATGCCATACACCCAGGCATGCATAGTGCAGACATCTGCTGTTCGGTAATGTTGACCGACCTTGGTCAAGTAGACCCTAAAGCGGTACTAGATGCTGCACATAAGTCAACGCACTTCGGCCCAGGGGGTAGAGACCGTAATACGCAATACCGTTTCCCTAGCCACTTGCTAGATGCATTTGCCAATAATGAATGGCTGAAAGATGGCCAAATGGTCCAAATTGCTCGTTCGCACTTAGGTACGCAGGGCGATGGTAACCACTTCTTATTCGTAGGTCAGTCGAAAAAAACGGGTAATACCATGATGATAACGCATCACGGTTCTAGAGGTGTGGGTGCACGATTGTATACCAAAGCCATGAAAGTGGCTGAGCGTTACCGTAAAAAATTATCTCCAGATACCCTGAAGCAAAATGCTTGGATACCTTTTGATACCGAAGACGGAGAAGAGTACTGGAAGGCCTTACAGATAATAAGAGAATGGACCAAACAGAACCATACCGTTATTCATGATGCAGCAGCAGAACTTGCAGGCTTTAAAGTGGAGAATAGATTTTGGAACGAGCACAATTTCGTGTTTCAAGATGATGATGTGTTCTATCACGCAAAAGGTGCTACGCCATTGGACAAGAGCTTTTTGCCAGAAGAGAACACGCTTCGCTTAATACCACTTAACATGGCCGAGCCCATTTTAATAGTGGATGGTGAAACCTCGGAACGAAACCTAGGTTTTGCCCCTCATGGAGCGGGTAGGAACATGAGCCGAACGAAGCACAAGCGATCGAAAGAGCACTTGACCATTGAGGAAGTATTTATGGAAGAAACGAAAGGGATAGATGCACGCTTCTATTCTAACCAGATAGATATTTCTGAATTGCCTTCTGCTTACAAAAGTGCTAGCACCGTTCGTACACAAATGGACGAGTTCGGATTAGGTGAAGTGAAAGATGAGGTGATGCCATACGGTTCCATAATGGCGGGCGACTGGCAAAAAGATGCCCCGTGGAAAAGAAAAAGGAATAGAAGATGACAATGTCATCAGTTCAAGGACAGGCGCTTTTTGAATTGGGTAGCCAGAGCTGCATGTGGAGATACACTCTCTGCATGCAGTTTTCTTATTAGTAAACTAAAAAGCTATTGATATAGACTCACAGAAGCACACACCAATGAGATTGGTGAATGTCTATTCAGTATGTAAAGATGAACTTGTTGCTGAATTAGCAACCCTGCTCTACAACTACCTCTACTGGTGCTGCGTCAGTGATCTGACCTGGACATCCTTCGCGTTGGCAAGAAGTAAAACTGCCCATGGCAAATACGCCCATAATGGCTACTACTGCAAAACGAGACGATAAGATCTTTCTAAAAGTACGCATGTGGGTTTCTTTTTTCTGTGTTATGGTGTTATAACGTATTAAAATACCAATTTCGTGCAAATCTAACACATCCGCTTAATATGACCACACATTTTATAGCCATCGGTGGAGCAGTTATGCACAATCTTGCTTTAGCATTACGTGCTGAAGGTGATAAAGTTACAGGATCGGACGATGAAATTTTCGATCCCGCCCTAACAAACTTAGCCAAAGGCGGTCTGCTGCCCGACGAAATGGGCTGGTTTCCAGAGAAGATACATGCAGGTATTGATGCTGTAGTACTTGGTATGCATGCCAAAGCTGACAACCCCGAACTACTTCGCGCAAAAGAGCTTGGCCTGAAAGTATATAGCTTTCCCGAGTATGTATATGAGCGTTCGAAAGACAAAAAACGCATAGTAATAGGTGGCAGCCATGGTAAAACCAGCATTACCGCCATGATAATGCATGTTTTACGTTATTATGACAAACCCTTCGACTATTTGGTAGGTGCCAAGCTAGATGGCTTCGAGTTAATGGTGCAATTCAGCGATGCACCCATCATTATACTAGAAGGTGACGAATATCTTTCTTCTGCTTTAGATAGACGGCCTAAATTTCACTTGTATCAACCACATGTGGCTGTGCTTAGCGGTATAGCGTGGGATCACATCAATGTATTCCCCACTTTTGATAACTACGTTGAGCAGTTCCGTCATTTTGTAGATACTATTGAGCAGGGCGGTCACCTTATCTACTACAATGGTGATGAGGAGCTACAGCAAATAGGTGAAAATGCCCCTGCCCATTTACAACTACATACTTATGACACCCCTGCTCATGAAATAGTAGATAACACCACTTACTTAGAAACGGAAGCAGGAAAAGTAGCCTTACAAGTTTTCGGGGCGCACAACCTTCAGAACTTAGAAGCTGCGCGAAATGTATGTGCGCAGTTGGATATACCTGCAAAGGATTTCTACACCGCCATCAGTACTTTCGCTGGAGCGGCTCGTAGATTAGAAAAACTGGGAGAGAATAGTAGCACGGTTATTTATAAAGATTTCGCCCACTCCCCTTCTAAATTGAAGGCCACCATTAATGCCTTTAAGAGCCAATATACTGACAGGCGGCTAGTAGCAGTAATGGAATTACATACCTACAGTAGCTTAAACAAAAGTTTTTTAGAACAATATGATGGCTGCATGGACATGGCTGATATACCAGTAGTCTATTTCGACCACCATGCATTAGCCATCAAGCGATTAGATGACTTGGATCCTGAAGAGGTACGAAAAGCCTTCAATAATGATAAGGTGCAGGTGTTTACAGATAAAGACGAGCTAGAAGCTTTCCTTCGTTCGGTCGATTTTCATCATATCAATCTATTATTGATGAGTTCGGGTAATTTTGGGGGGATAGATGTAGATGGTTTGGTTAAGGTGATTTTGGGGAAGGTGAGTAATCACCCTTATAATTCGGGGCGATAGATGGGGTTTGGTTAAGGGGTTTTGGCACCTTGACTGCGTTTTGTATCCCCCGCCCAGCAAGCACTACAGCCTATATAAGATATCTTAACTTTGTGTGCATTTGCCCTAAGCTCCTGTTGGCGGTAGGTCTGTGATATTACTCTAAATAGTTATGGATGGGTTTTGGCTTGTTTTGGTACGCTTGGGGTACCTTTTTGCTGCTTTTTGGCTAGTTATGCATTGGTTTTAAACTGGTGTAAAAAACGAGGTAACATATAGCCTTAATATAGGTTCATTTTTGCGAAACGCAATAATAAAGTGGATTTGGGCGCACTATCCACTGCATGGCAATTTTGTGGGGATGGATGTGGATGGTTTGGTTAAGGTGGTTTTGGAGAAATAATGGATTATCACCAGCAAGACGCTGGCGATAGTTGGGGGCGTTTTTAGTACTTTTGATTGGAAACACGCGTTGCAAACGCGCGCTAGCTGGGTATCTTTAACAGAAGACAAACAATGAATAATGAAAATTCAAACCCAACTGAGAGCGAGTAGCAAAATTATAATACTATTTATAATTTTTATATTACTTATTGTGATAAACCCAGTAAATAGAGAGCTATGGGATGGTAATTTTATGTACTTAGAGTCCGAAGTTATTTGGCCATTAGGTATTAAGCATGGTTATTCAACAACCTATGAACACTATGGGAAAACTCATGTATTGCATTTTAATTATAACAGGCTGGATGGGGAGCAGATAGCATATTATAGAAATGGGCAATTAAAGTTAAAGCTCGAATACAGGAAGGGTAAAATATGGAATGTGATTGAGTATTATAATAAGTCAGGTAAAGAACTTAACTATGGCACATTCAGTAATGGAGATGGTATGCTAATTACATATTGGGATAATGGAAAGAAAGCATCAACAGGAGAAATGAAAAAGGGGGTGGCCATAGGAAAATGGGATTTATTCGTTGGAAGTACATTTTTAGATAGCAAGATTATTGTTGATGGTATTGATCCCAATGTCCAACTAATTTTCGATCCTTTTATGTTAACGTATGTTTTATAAAAAAAGTAATGTCGTCATGCCCCCGCTAGCGCGCGTTTTCAACGCATGCAACTTCGATACACTACAACAAATTAACCTTTATCAGTCCCAAATCGCCCACGTAGTTTTTTGCTGGGCTGTACCAATAGTGCTCGGCACTAGTAACTATTTCTGCTTCCCGCTGGTACGCGTTGTAAACGCGTGCTAGCGGGGAAATGTTTTATAGGATTACTTAGGTAACAAGAACATACCCCTCTCATCTAGTTCGGTTGTAAGTCTTACTTCTTTTAACTCTAACAATAGGGCCTTGACTACTGAGAAATATACAGTCATAACACTACTATCAACATCTCGAGTTTGAAGGTATGTGATTGAAACCACTAAACCAGGAAAGTCAGTTGATCTATAATGCTCAAAAACATACCAACAGGCTGATTCTACAGTTGGTTTCCATTTTTGCATCATTTCTCGGTCTAAAAACCGAACTTCTAATTTAGAATTGTTTTTTCGCTTTACGTCCAACTCTATACTGGTGTAGTACCCAACTCCATTAATCAACTTTTTCAATACATACTTACTCATGTTTATTGATTTGTTTGTAAAGAGCCCAACTCATCTAGCAGGTCTTGCGTTTGAATCTTCTTACCATTTCGATAGAAATCTGTAGCGTCTAGAAGGTTTTGGTTATCAATTATTTGGTTAAGTTCCCAGTCAGTTACAGAAACATCATCAAAATCCCAATGTGAGCGTCCTTTCGCCTTAAGCACCCGTCTTAAATCTATACCGTCTAAATTAAAGAAAATTCTACCTCCTGAGGCATACACCTCTATCACAGCTGTCATAAATTTATTATCAAATATCTTGTAATCCATTTCTGGTACAATGCCAGCACCTACCCACCCTTTATCTCTTGGAGCTCCGGTTAATTCGGAAAATTCATCCAAATTCAGGCCAGGTTTACCTTCCAATCTATCTAACCCAAGTGAAATGTTCTTTTTTGGTAGCCCCCGCTATCGCCAGTCTGCGACTGGTGATTAACCGACCTACCAGTCTCCGGACTGGTA
>CAYGTK010000077.1:0-16879 GCA_964352775.1 uncultured Chitinophagaceae bacterium | reverse complement strand
ACGGTTTCAATGTTGCTCGTGATGACTTTATAACCTTAGTTGAAAGTGAGATTCGATTCGATGGTTAAACGCAAAAAGAGAAACGAAACAACCAAAGCAATACTGGCGTATCTTGCCAGTATTGACGGTTTACCACCTACCTACTCCGAGTTATGCCAACACTTTAATCTGAGTAAGGGCGTAATCCATCACCACATTCATAAATTAATTGACGCTGGCAACATCACAGTGATTGAATTGCCGTCGGGTCAAATATCGGCGCGTAGCATCCAAGTAGCCAATGAAGAATGGGAGGGTTAATTATGTCTGGAATCATAATGACAAGTTTAGATGTTAATGATGACTTAGGGGTTAGCCCCTACGATAGCCCTCGACTGATTTTAGAGGGCGTAAAAACGCAAACACGGCGCATGGTCAAAGACGGTCAACGGCTTGATGTTGTCGAAGGTAAAAAGACCGTACTTAATCCAAGTGGTTCAATTAAATGGCAAGTTGGACGGACGTATGCAACACCACCGAAACGCGCACAAAAGGCATACTGGTATCGGTTCAATCACTTGAATCAACTTGAATTTGCACATGAAGCGAATGCCTCAATGCAAGAATCATTCCGTTGTAAATATTGGGGTATCTTAAAGAAAAACGATTTTAAGCAATTAAGAATCCGCATCTTGGATATTGAGCAACAATCTTTACACGACATAACCGACGATGATGTTATTGCAGAAGGTGTCTACTTTAAACCCCATTCGATTGCGCCTATTTTCTGGAATTACTCAGAAAAAGAATTGCAACCTATCCCAAATAAAATAGCATACCTTAGCCTGCTATCAACCATTCACAAAGATGATTACTATTTAACAAATCCTCTTGTTTGGAAACTAACCTTCGAGGTAGACAAAGATGCCTAAACTATCCTCTGCTATATCGTACAAAGTCAAACAGAAACGCTTACAACGTGTGATTGATGTGATTGAAATTTTTATCCAACACGGCACACAAAATATTAATGAAGCCTTTAAGCATTACGAGGGCAGAGAAGGCATCCGCCCCATTGTGCAGGAACTGCGCGATATGGGATTGATGCGAATTGTCACGACTACGACTGAGATACCATCAGGACGCAATCGAATTATCCCTGCGAAGTTTGAACTTATCAACAAAACAGATGCTTATGGATATGCCAGCCAATTACAAGATGAGATTGATGAATTGACAGACCGTATTCATGCGTTTGAAATGTCATTAGAGAATGAGGTTTGATGATGAGCCGATATGAACAATATCTAAAATCAAAACGTAAACGATTCCACAAAATCAATAAACGCCCACGCCTTACCCCTGCCGATGTTGAAAATGATTTGAGTCGGCAACGGGGACCGCTGGCAGGATTCAAAGAAGTTTGTATTAAGCGGTTCCACCGAGTCAAACCGAAATATAAAAGTTAAAGATAAGGATAAATAGGGATGGATAACACCAATACACCAACCGTATTCGAAGCTCATGCAGAACGATACGAACAAGCATATAATGCACATGTCCGTAAATGGATAATTGTTAACCCTCGACCAAAAGAACCGACAGCATCCAGTTTAATTACTTGGCATCATTGGGTTGTTGGATTGATATTGATTGCTAGTGCGATTGTTTCGGCATCTCACACACTTCCAGTTGTGTTAGGCGAAATAGACAAGATAGACAATGTTGATATATCAGACCCTAGCGCAATTGATTATATTTTAGCGGTTGCAACATTCATCATGATTGAAGTCACAGCAATTTATTTTGCATATTCACATATCACAAACTCACACAATGGAATTGATATTCCAGATATAACCCAACCGTTAAAAGTCGGTGTTATGTTCACAGTAGGCGCGATGTTTGCAATTAACATCTATGGTGTTCTGAGTGTGACGGGATTAATTGAAACAGTATCTTTCATCTGGAAGGCGTTAGGCATTGGAATTTATTTATGGGTTGCTTGCATCCCACCTGTTAATGCTTATCTATGTGGTGATGTACTAGCAATTAACGTAATTCAATTAAAAGCGCAGAATGAAGTCTACTACAACGATTATCTTGATGACATGGAATCATGGCGGACTAAGTTAGAAAACTCTTGGAATGCTAAGAAAAAAGATTATGGTGTTTCCATTAAGGTGTCTGTGCCGTCTATCCCACAGACAGACAGCCCGCATCAGTTGTCTATGTCTATGTCTAATCAGACAGACATCAGACAGACAGGGGCAGGATTTAAACGCTCGTCTTCTGCAATAGACAACGCTAGACAATGGTTATTAGACAATCCTGAGCGTGTACATGAATCAGCAAGAAATCTGGCAAAAGATGTACCAAATGCTGGTAAGGATTCAATCAATACAGCACGAAATCAATTGAAAGAAGAAGGGCTGATTTAGCCGATTCATTACTCAGTTTACTAGACGATATATAGCAGAGAATAGGATTAAGTTAACATGAAATCAAATTACAAAAGAAATATAGCAGTTGTCACATTTTCTATGCTAGCCAATATGATTATCTATGCTCATATCGTGAATCATTCTAACGTAGCGGAGTTGGGTTTAATCGGCATTGTTATATCGTTTTTAGGCATAGGTGGGATGCTGGAATGGGCTGATGAATCAAATCAACACTTTGAGTTGATGGTGGAATATAAGCAGAGATTTACGTCAATAGTTGGTCTGTCACTTAACTCCCCTCCAAAGAGTAAGCGCCATGTGTTCTCTCTAAAGTCTATCCCAAAAACATTCCAAGATAGTAAATCAGGTTATGTTTATGTCATACAAGAAAAATCACAGGGGCATTATAAAATCGGTAGAACATTAGACCCTAACTCGCGGATGCAAACATTCAGCTTGAAACTGCCGTTTAAAATCGAATATCTATATGTGATTGAGGCATTTGATATGTATAAATTGGAATCACAATTACATAAATTATTTGAAGAAAAGCATGTGAATGGCGAATGGTTCAGCTTGAGTGCATATGATTTATTGTGGATAGAAAACAATTGCAACCCAATATATGTAAGTAAAAACCAATCAGAGAATGGAAGCTAACATGAAACCCATAAAACTAACAGAATACGAAACTGACATGTTAAACCAACATGTTAACAATCCATTTATCACATATGCAGAGCTTAACGCCATGTATAACAGAGGTGACCGATTTGCAAATAATATCATCAGTCGAATCGCAAAGCGCAATAGATTGCAGTCGCGACAAATCCGATTACATTTATTCACTGCGCTCGGATGGATACAAACACAAGCCGATTATAGCAAAATCTTCTATAAAGAGTTGGGGCGCAACAATCAACATGAAATTGTATTGGATTATCTGGTAGAAAAGCCTTATGCCACAAATGACGAAATCGCAATCCATACATATTTCAGTCGGTCACATGTCGGTAAAATACAATGTCATTTATACAATGCAAATGTGGGACGGAATGACAAGTCTAGCCAAAAGCTCAGACTATTTCATAAACTCGGATGGTACAGACCATTTAAATTAACAGCGAATATGTAGTTTTTTTTATATTTGCATACACCTTAAAAGATGTTATAATAAGACAAACTAACATAAGGAATGGAGTACACTATGCAAGCTAAAATCGTAGAAATTGAAATTTGTGCAACTCGGAATGGAGATACTTATTGGGGATGCTCACTTGATAATGGGGCAAGAACCAATATTTTTAACAGCAACTTTGGGATATTTTCATCATTAGAAGCTGTTATCGAACCGCTATGGGATGGGAATCTAGGCGATAAATTTAAGATTGAACCGTCAATCCCTGTGATTGTTGCAGAGAATCAAAAAGGATACCTGAATATTATCCGCATCAAAGAACGTCCCGACGGTGTGAAAGCCACAAAGATTGTTCCTGTTTATCTGCAAGACGAATATCAAATCATTAACACCATATCGGCAAACCAACAATTCAAGATGCTGATTAATCATCCTGATACAGTCGTCTTTGATTTTGAAACCACTGGCACAGATACCAGTCGAGATGAAATTGTTAGCGTAGGTGTTGTGTCTGCAAATGAAGAGTTAGAACGCTATTTCTTGGTTAGACCGACTGAGGAAGGATTACAGCGTAACTTGAATGGTGGTGCAATCGACATCCATCATATCACGAATGAGATGTTGCAAGACAAAGCAGGTTTTGCAGAGTGGTACGATGCAATCTATGGTCTACTCGCTGGCAAGATTTGGGTTGTTTATAACTCAGATTATGATGTGACCTTGCTTGATAGCATCTGTATTCGTCATGGTCTTGAATTAATCCCACGCGCTGGCGTTCATTGTGCAATGAAATTGTTTGCTCAATACATGGCACAACCCAACGATAAAAAGAGTAGCTGGAAGTGGCACAAGCTGACAGATGCTTGTGAAGCAATGGGCGTTGACCTATCGAATGCACATAACGCGCTAGATGATTCGTTTGGAACATTGCATCTGATGTTCAAATGTGCTGAATATCCATTACATGTGGAGTAATAATGTTATGAAAACTCCAAAACTGTTAGATTTATTTTGTTGTGAAGGAGGTGCCGGGGAAGGGTATAAACGCGCTGGGTTCGATGTGACAGGTATTGATATAGACTATCAGCCCAATAACCCTCACAAGTTTATACAAGCCGATGCTATGGAATATGTAGCTAATAATTACCAAGAGTATGATTTTATTCATGCGTCCCCACCTTGCCAGAAATATAGCGTGACTGGGAACATGTATGATAATTCACACCACCCTGACTTGTTACCGCAAGTTAGAACACTGCTAAAAGGCATTGGTAAACCATATGTTATTGAGAATGTGCCTGGGTCACCTATGGAAAATTTTATAAAGCTAAGGGGGGATATGTTTGGATTGCGAGTGCTACGAATGCGATATTTTGAGTCTAACATTATGTTGATTGCACCAAGTATGCCTAAGAAAAAAGGGTATACATCAGGGAAGGGCAAAAAATACTCAAGTTTTGATGACGGTTATTATATATCTGTTGCCGGGCATAATTACCGATTCTTAGATGGTTGCGTAGCTATGGATATTCACTGGATGAGCAGAAAAGGATTGTCGCAGTCTGTCCCACCTGCGTACACTCAGTATATAGGCAATCAGTTAATGACATATTGGCTATCGAAAAATAGCAACCTAGAGGCAACGCGATGACAACCATGACTAATCTACCTAACTATTTACATAAGCTATTGATAGCCTATTGTGATTATCCTGATGCTACGCTTTTAGAGATTAGCGCACATTTAGATATGACATATTCGTCTGTAAAAACCTATAACGCCTATTTATACAATCACTTTGGGGTTCATTCACAAATCGAATTGTTCGATACATTGGGATGGATTAAGCCTTCATCAGTGCCAAATCTTATCCCATCGCTTCAACGGGTCTTAACCACCTTAGCAAGTAAACCCTATATGACAAATTCTGAATTGGCAGACGCGCTGGGGCTATCTAGCTATACAGTGACGATATATTTACAGCGCATCTTCTCAGAGTTTCAAGTTTTCACACGCTTTGAACTTTTTGTTGCAATTGGATGGTACAGACCCACATATAACACTATCAATAATATGGTGCAATCATGAACTGGAACACAATACTACCATCAAAAGATAACGAAACTCAGTTTGCAAAGATTGCTAAACGCAATGGGTTTGGCGTTGTTCAAACACAATCGACAGACTCCATCAATCAATACAAATATGATTATCGGCTTGCTAAAGGAATGATTCAGATTAGCGTCAAGCTGATTGCTTATATACCCAACATCTGGCAACCTAAACTTAATGACAAGTTATGGATTGAGCTAAAGACAGAACACACGCAAGGATGGTTGTATCAAGACTTTGATATTGTCGCATTTGAGACAGACCAATCATTCATTTTAGTGTCACGGCTTGACCTTATGAATTATCTTGATGGTGTTGTCAATACAAAAAAGCCTGCATGGCGCGGAGATGAAAGCGCGTTGCATCATATTTATTATTCCAGAACAAAGACTGCACAGACAATGATAGAACAGTCTGATGTTGCCAGTATTGTTTGGGATGTTTGGTTTAAAGAGTCAATCACATGATAGAAACGCTGATTGTAATCGGCTTATGTTGGTTTGCGCTATCAATCCCAGTGGCGTTATTTGTAGCGCGGTTTATGGGATATTGTTCTATAGATGATGATGGATGGGAAGGCAGATAATGAACATTGATTTAACACCTGACGAAATAAAACGAATTGACATGCTTTGTAAATCAATAGAACAACAAATGCACGCCCTTAACGTTGCTGTTTTAAGCTCTATCCAATCAAATGATGAATATGTCACTTCAAAAGGCATTTCTAAGGATGACGGGTGTAACGATATTTTCTTAAAATACCCTGACGGGCTTGTCATTCGATTGCGTGTAAGTGCAGAGCCTGTTCTATTTAGCTTGCAGGACATCCCTGATTCGATTGAACTCGAAGCTATTGACCCTGAAATGCAAAGGCTCTATGAGATTAGCATAGACACGCTTGGTTTAGAGAACCGTGTTACAAACCCTTTAAAACGTCGTGGGCTTAAAACCATAGGTCATATTATGGAATTTATAAACATGAAGAATACAGACGATGCCTTGATCGCCATTATGGGATTTGGTGAAACTTCTTTAGGAAAGCTAACGATTGCACTTACTGAACACGGATATATATCAGATAAGGGTAAATAATGAAAACTAACCTCAATATTGCAACAATTGAAACCGATGCTAGCTATAACTCAGGGCTTAAAAGCCTGTTCATTCGCTATGATGATATGGATACCTGCTTCTATATCCACAATCACCAAACTGGCAAATATCTTGCTGAAACAAAACGTAGTCAATTTTGGCTATCTTATAGTAGCGCAATCAGTCCATCAGTTAAGCCGATTGTATTCGAGGGCTATTCATCTGCTTCAAAATTCATACTGATGGAATTACACAATACACTACCAACTAATATAAAGGTGTTCCCTATCGGCACATTGTACTCAGGATACCTACAAGGGCATCTGCCAGGCGACATTTTAGCGAATGAGATGGATAGAACGGCCACTAAGGTATCAAATGATTTTAAATCGTTGTTTGGTGAGATGGGAGGGTATTATGCAATCGTTACGCCATAAACCTATTGAGGTATGGTTTGGTGGTGCAAACCTGTACGCTGTTTTCATCACGAATACAATCGAGTTTATTCCTGTGATAGCCGATACAGGACAATATGATTGTGTGTATCTGAACTCAGAAGATGATGCAACCTATGAATTAGTGGCGACTGTAAAAGGGTTAGTCTAATTTTTACAGGTTGTTTACATCAATTTAGATTTTGATAGTTGACATATTTACATCGAATAAGGTATAATGAGTTTAACATAAAGGAATGGATAGAGGGCAGGACACCACTCCCACCCTCCAAAGGAATGGATAAACTCATGCTAAACAACACACAAGTTACACCACAAGAGATTTTAACACAATTTGACGAATTAAAGAAATTGGTTATTGAGAATGAGGCTTATTTCGGAGAAACACACAATGACGACTCTGCAATTCATTTGTATATAGAACGCTTACAGATGCCAGCTTGGTACGATGGCGACGCTTGGGTCTATGAGCTTCATGAAAATGGTTACTCGGTTCGTGGGTCACTTGAGGACATCGAAGCCTATCTAAGTTTGTTTGTTTTTCAATCAATCGCTAGTTAATTTATCAATGGGGCTTCATTGCCCCACTAAAATATAAGGATGTTTGCAATGTACGAAATAACTTTACCCGTGGATATGTTGTGGCAAGAAGTAGATTCAGATGATTATTATGCGGATGCAACAGAGGAAGGTTTTGTTAGTCAACTTTACGATAATTTGCATAAAGCAGGCTTTGAAGCCCAAATCAATTGGAGTACAGTCGTAACAACCCAAATCGAATTTATCAATGAAGAGGGTGATAGCATCTCACATGACGATTTTGACATTATCAAATCCATCATAGACCGTACAGAAGTAATTTATCTTGAGGTTGAATAACATGAACATAGATATGCAAATCACATCCGTAAACAAAACCGATAGCTCATTATGGATTGCTTGCTGTGCTGTCATGAACGGCGGTTCTGGACTATCAAGCCCTGAATATCGTGAATGGTTACATGTTGCAATGCGTCATTCAGGTGTTGATAACAGCGTCTGCTTTTATATCCGAACACAAGCCCAATTCTCATTACTGATGAAATTGTATGAGCATCTTAAATTGTGTGGATTTGCGGATGAATTGCAGATTGCATCAAATACTATGTTTTTAGTTAAGGTAGATGGAAGCGAGGGCTAGCGAATGAATAAATCTCAACATCCACACAAGCGAATATATGATATTGCTCATGGCATTCAAAGAGGTTGGCTATCAGGACAAAAGTCATTCGACTATTATTCCCACTTTAAAAACGAATATAAAAAGCGCGGTTGGTTTCACCTATGGCTTGGAGCGTGGGAATCTGTCAATAAAGAAAGCGAGGGCTAGCGCGATGAATAATAAACCTAAACATGAGAACAAACTTGTCACAGATGAGGACAAAAAACGGTTTGAAGAAATGGCACAGATGATGAAAGCCGTCCGTGATGGTGATGAACCATGTCCGATGTGCCAACGATACAATGACCAAGAAAATCAGCTAGGTGTCAAGGTTTATCGTGCGCCTTGTATCATCTGTGGGCGGTAAACCTTTTAGAAAAGCCGATATAGCAGAATAAAAAATAAGGGGCAATCAAGCCCCTTTTTGCTTCTATGTGGCAAGGTCGCCATCCATCAAATCGTCAATGTATTTTCGTAGTCGTGGCAATGCTGTTGATTCTGTCTCGAGGTCATGTTCGTGTGCTACATTTTGAACAATCTTGATAATGCTTACTAGGCTAGGCGATAACTTGCCAGCGATAATCTGCTCTTCTAACCACACATCTAAAACGCTACCGTCAATACCATCAATCAGCATATCAACGCCTATATCAATGGTTTCATTTACAGGTTTGCGCTTTTGGTACGCATCGAAGAAATAAACCGCTAGCCCACCTAGTACAGACAAAGCTACTGCCAATACAGGCACAAGCAAAACCGCATCCCGAAACCATTCAGGAAAGAATAAATCCATATCTCATACTCCTATTTAATGTATACTTCTCTATCTAATCCCCAATTGCCAGTCGCTTCTAATACGGCAAGTAGGTAAATATTTACAAAGTTATTACCACCCTGTATCCCACGATAATTAAAGCAAAACTGATAATGGACTCCGACATCTTCCAGAGGGTCAATAACCCAAATGTATTCGTTATACCCATCATCTATGAATTTTTCATCAAGTTGCGATTGCGTTTCTTGCGTGTAGGTGTTTCCTGAGTCAGTTGTGATTTGCACCTCAATCGAGGGTCTATTCAAGATATTCAAATTAGGCGCGTCCAGTTCAATGCCAGCTTTCAGAATGTAATTTAACTGATTATTTGAGAAGTCCGTATCAGGAAAGTATTCATATTGTGCTAGGCAGTATTGTGATGATTGCGTTAAGTAGTCGATGCGTGTCCGTAAATAGCTATCGTCACCATCTGGCATTGTTCCTTGTATAGATGCAACGTCAGGAGGCGGTTGGCTAGATGGATTGTCATCAAAGTTTAATTTGTTCCAATCCCAACCACGAGGATTACAAATCTCACGCCCTGCAAACTGATTGAATTTCTCAATAAAATCGCATCCATCATTAAATACCGCATTGGCATTGATTGCACTTTCACGGACAATCGGCACTTCCGCCGTTGGGGTTGGGTCAAGTGTTGCTGTTGGTGGAATCGGTGTATCACTTGGGAATGGTGTATATGTCACCACTGCAACGGTTGGCGGTAGAGGTGTCTCTGTTACGATAATCACCTGAGGTTGGCAAGCAACCATAAGCAACCCTGCTATGAGTAGGATGTAAAGTGTTTTCATGATATTCCTTATTTAATATTGTGCTAAGTCGGTTATGTAACCTAAGAAACCATTAATGCGCTTGTTAAATGTAATGCGGTATTCATCGGTTAACGGGTCGGGTTCATCCCATGAAAAACTTTTAGGCAATTCAAACCCAACGTTATAGGCATCAATGCGAATTGTTAATTCAACACCTAATTCTGAGAGCCAATAATTATAGACTTGTCGCCATGTTGCGTACCATGTTGCTAGGTTTAGGTTGTTTTGTGCAAGTAATGTCTGTAACGGTTCATTGAATGAACCTGTCATCAAACTTGCGTAAGCGTTGCTAAATGTTGACCCAGCGCGAATTGCATCCCTCGCTTGATTTGTTATTTCAGATTGGGTCAATTGTGTATGGTCGTGATTAGATGCAATTAAATCAACAGCCGATATTGAAACCTCGCTATCAGGTATGATGATGAACACATCGTTGCCTTGTGTAATATACCCCTCATAACCTCGGACTTGTTGCATCTGCTCATGTAGTAGATTGATATTATAGGATTTAGTTTGTAATTTGTGTTTAATCATCAAGTTAACCTTACGCTGAATATAGCCGTGTTCATATAACTTAATACGGTATTTGAACCTGACACCTTCTTGTAAGCTAGTGTGATAGTATGACTCCCAGCTGGTAGCAATGTCGTATAGCTAAAATTAGCAGGGTAGTCATTATCTGTATTCACATTCGTAGTTCTAGCTAGCACAACATCTTTGTAATCACCATCAATGTTGACACCTAAAGAGTGTAGTGTGTCTGATGTCCCTGTACTACCAATGGACGCGCTTATTAGTTCAATCACGCACGGCCTACCGTTTGAGGTGAATGTAACTGACATATCCGAAATTTCTACAGGCGTTGTGCTTGTGGTGGTATATGTACCTGTGGCGGTTGCTTTCTGGAATAGTGTTTGTTCGCCTTCGCCGTAAATCGTAAAAATAGCATCCTTATTTTCATCACTCCATGTCGATGATATTTCAGATTGCATCTTGCCGTCCGCGTAACCTTCGCTAGAATCAGCACCCCAAATCACATGGTTCGCCAACGATGCCGCCCGATCCGTACTCAACACCAACCAATACGTTGTACTCCCTGATATACTCGCAGGTGTCGAGAAGGTAAACGTCGCATCTGCATAACTCGTCCCCAATCCACTCTCCGCCAGCGTTGTCGTCAAATTTGCATCAGCCAATGTACCACTCGGTTCACCGCTATTATCCGTCTCAATCCGTAGCGTCATCGTCCCCGCAGGGCTTCCCACCTTCTTTAACCACAAATCCGCACTCGCAACCGTCTGCGTACCCGTCACCTCAAAGCTCTGCGCCAGCTTATCATCACCATCCGCACCAGCGACCGACTCCATCATCTCAAGCTCACCAAGCCGAGTCTCAGTGTCGCCACCATTATTAGATATATTAATCCGACAATATCGATAAGCTGTAGAATTAGAAAATGTATAATCCGTCGTAGCCAAACCAATTGTCTGACCAGTCTGTGTATCCAACACATCCCAGTCGCTGTCATTATTTGAGCCTTCAAATGTCCAAGCCGTTGGCTGGCGGCTTGCATTGCTACCACCATACAAGGTATATTTTGTAATCATCTTCTCATTGGACGCGCCAAAATCATACTTAATAGTGAAAGGCAAAGAAGATGAGACAACCTTAGTCTCCGTATCGCCATCAAAACCATTCGCCGCTGTTCCCTGTGATGAGGAAGCCGTACCGCCAGTACAAACATCACTACCATAACCAGCAAATGCTTGATCACGTAACGCAACGTCAGAATCAATCGCACCACCATATTCAGCAAGTAAATACGGTAAGTCGCCAGAACCGCCACTCGCTAAATCTGCGATAGATTGTGCTGTAATCGTTTTTAGATTATCGCTATCCGAGACATCTTGAATTAAAACCTTATCTGTGGATGCAACTGTTGCTGATGTTAACGTTGCGCCTGATATTGTCTCTTGTGCTGAAAGATTAGACCTTGCACCGCTCGCAGTTGTTGACCCTGTACCGCCATTTGCAACAGGCAATGTTCCTGTTATATCGGCTGTTAAATCAACATTGGATAAACTGTTACCCGTACCATTAGCATCAAAGGTTTTATTGGTTAGTGTATCGGAAGAACTTGCTGTAATGTACGACCCTAAATCAGATATATCCGCTTCGACCAATGCCCTAGAATCAAAATCAGTACCATCACCCATTAGCGCATAACGGTTTGTCGGTGTGGACGTGCCAATATCCGACAAATCAGATAATTCAGATGCGCCACCACTTGAAGCCGATAAGGTCAAAATGTCAGGGGTATTCATCACATTATCAAATGTGAGTGATGTAATTCCTTTAATGAGCTTCACATAACCGCATAAGAACTTCCCACTGTCGGGTGTTGGTAGCGTGATTTGTGAGATGGTTAGGCTTGCATTGTACTCTGCTGTCTGTTTATACGTGATAGCACCGTCTGACGGATTGATTTGCACCATCACAAGAATGGCTTGCCCTGATGTTGTCGGTAAATCAATTGATGCTGCGCTTGTATCGTTTGTTGACCCGTCTAACAAATTCCCTGATTCAGCATCGGATGTTACATAATGCTGATTATCAACGCGGTAAATCGCTTTTGTGATTTGTACTTTTGCGCTAGCTGGCTCTGTCGGTAAAATACCGCCAAAGATTATTTGTTCTCTAACAACAGGCAATTGTGAGGATGCTTCAATCCCTGAACTAAAGGTTGCATCTTCAGGAGCTAACCCAACAATTTTATAACCAAACTTCGTTTTAACAACTTCGACGGGTCTGCCGAAAAAATTACGAAATTCAATTGCCTTAAATGCTGGGAATGAACTAGACTTATCATCACCAAGACCATGTACATAAACCAGTCCGCTTTGGTCTGAGTCGGACACCTCAATTGCTTTAGTGGCAAAGTTTCCAAGTAAAGCGAATTGTGGTTCTGAGATGCTACCGCCCATGCTTTGAGCAACAATATTTTCAATGTCAGATTGTGTTATGTCGGTCATTCTGTCACCACCATAATTTTCTTAATCACACCAACTGAACCCCAAACCAAACCAAGATTGCCAAGCCTATCAATAACAGTAACCCCGTTATCGGCTGTTAAATCAAAGACTGAATCACCACCCAATAACATTGAATCACCTATCTTGATTGCGGTTCTGTAATCGCTTGCGCCGTTATCGGAAGGTGTAACAAGCGCGTCGGTACTGCTAAACCATTTAGGGGTTGTGTCATTATCTGCAAAGACTTCAATCGTGCCCGTGTCTAACACATCCAAAACCAACCCATAGGGCAATTCAGGAATGTAATCGGTTGCAGGTGTAACATCCGTCCATGAATCCGTTGCGGTATAGGTTGTAACCTTGTAAAGCAACGGGTCTACTGCACTAGGCGCAGGCGTTCCACCGATATAGATTTTTATATTATCTATTTTAAAGAAGCTCGTGCTATCTATATCAGCGTGGAACGGGGTAGATGTTGGGTACTTTGGATAAACACCTATAAAAAAGCTGATTTTATCAATATCTGATGATGACCCTGTAAGGGTGTCAGTTATAGTGTTCCATGTCTGATTTTCAGTGAACACAAACGTTTGTCCAGTATTTTTAGTGTCGGTATCATACTGAACTTCACCAGTCCCATGTTTAGCAACCCCCGACAAACTAGATTCAACATTAGTATATATCGATAACGTGTCACTACTACCAATCAGCGGGTCAGATGACATATCTAAATCCATATAAACATCAAACTCAACGTCAATCGTTGTTATGCTAGAATCAGAAACATCGACACTCACAAGCAACTCAAATTGCAGGCTATCAAGAGTTGTAGGTGTTCTTTCGCAATAAGCAGCATTACCACCGCCATTGCCACTACCTGTTGAATTTATAGTTGTACCCATACCACTAACTGTGTGTGAAGTGTCACTACCGCCTTCAAATGTCACAGCATAATCTGTCGCAGGTGCGCCACCGCCCGTCCCGTCATTCTCTGTCGCAACGTATAGCGTGGTGTTTCCATCGCCTGTAATCATCGGCTGGGGCGCGGTATTATCTTCACTGTTGGCTAGCTTTGAGAATGAACCGCCCGTCGTGGTCGCTAAGTAAGTGCCATATTCGACACTTGAATTAGGCGCGGTTACAACTTGATTTGTGCCACTGACATACAACCCAAGACTAGCATTGTCATTATCTGAATCACTGACAGAATCCCCAACCTGAACCGCCGTACCCCATGTTGCACCACCGTCTGTTGACCGTCCGACTAATGTCCCTGTTTGGTCATGCCATGCAATCATTGCAAAGGCTGGGGTTGTGCGACTGCAAGCAATTCGCGCGTTGGTTGTGTTGCTTGAATCATTCATGGTGTAAGTTGCGAGTTGTGTAATCGTGAAGGATTGCGCCTTAATATCGTCTAGCCGATAGATATATAAGGTTGTGCCACTTGTTGACACGATGTAAAGCGATAATTGTTCTGTGATAATGTAACCTGATGTGAAGAAACTAGAATTGTAATCATAACAAACATCATTCACATTCCCTGTTACGTAATTCGATAAATCGAAATAACTAGGGCTGGCATCAATCAGATTTTGAGTGACCGCCAATTGCCCTGTCGTATTGAGCAATACCGCAACGTTTGTCAAATCCCCGAACAAGTCAGATTGTGGTGTGTACGGCACTGGACGGGATATTAACCAACCGTTTGTAATCGCTAGATTGCCATTGCTCAAAAAGTATTCCTCGGCAGGTTGTCCAAAGGTTTCCTCTTTAAATGTCATTGATAATGACTTTGTGCTAGATTCATTATCCCAACTGACAATCACTGTCTCAGGAACAATGCGAACATTAGACCATCCACGATTGCGCGAATCATAACTTGCATCGACATTGACCTGATACCAAATCATGTAAACAGGTTCAATAACATCAAAATCACGAGATAGGGCTAGTGTATTGGTGACAGGGTTATTCAAATCCTTTGCCATATGTCCGACAATCTCGAGGACTGTGTCCCGACCTTCACTAGCGGTCACTGAAAAATAGGGGAGTTCTGTTTTGCCAGCTCCTTGTTCCCATCGTTTTACACCATACCACGCATTAGGTGATGACCCGTTATAAGCAAATGCACCGCATCGCACATCTTGAAACACGGTATGAATCGGCTCATTGTATGAAATGTTCCCGACAATATCCGATACCCCAAACGTACATCCAACAGCTAAGGCGTTCCTAAATGTATTGTCTCTAAATACAGGGTTTTTTCTAACCACTAATGTTCCATCGCTGGCACATCCGACATTCCCAACAATCAAATCGGCAATGGTCTGCAAGTGTGAACCGATAGTTGTCCCTGAAAATTCATAAGACTTTTTACGCGGTTCTGTATAAGGACAATCAATATCATGTAAAGCGAATAGGTTTTGACATTGCCAGCGAATGTAAGATAATGCCCCTCGCGGATTCGATAATGCCGATGTAACCTCTGTCCAGTTTGCAGGGCTAGACTTCTCAAATATCACCTGTGGGGCTGTTGCTACCGACTGCAAATAAATATAAGGAGATACCGCCGTGATTCGTGTCTTGTAAACATCACCATCATAATCAACATTAATGGCTTGCACGTACCCGACAAATACATCAGAGATAACACCATCACTCAAGGTTTGACCGCCATAGGTTTGCTCTGTTTGCAAGTGAATCATCGTAGCAGGTAAGATAACCGATTCATCGACTTGCCCGGTTAGCTCAAATTCGATAGTGCGACCATCACGATTACGGTTGTCATTTGTAATAACCGCTTGAAATTCATTATTCAGTGTCTTGTAGGTTGTCTTATCATCAACAAATACCCATACATAAGCGGTATGGGTTTGGCTGTTTGAATCTGTGACGGTCAAGCTAATGAGATGTTGACCTGCTACGGCTGTAATCTCAATAACGGAATCTGTTGCAGAATATCCATCGGCAAATGTTACGCCCGTAGGTAATGACCACGAATAACCGCTAATGGTCTCACTACCAAAAGCAAAACTGGTATTGCTACCACCACGCGGTAATGTGAATGAAGCCGTTGCACCATAATTGACCGATGCTGATTGATGCGTGCCTGTATTGGCTATCGGTGGGATTGCGCTCGAGGTCTGATTGCTAAATGCTAAATCCCAACGTGGTAATATGGGGCTTGTCTTGCTAACCACACGGCTATATTCGCCAAACAATGGAAAGTCATTATAGATGTTTGCGGTTGTGAGTGCCGATTGTGCAGGGCTTATTCGATTCGCATAACCGCCTTGCCCTTCACCGATTGCGTTAACGTATAGGTTACTCGCGTCTGATGTTTTACGAATGGTGGAGTATTGTTTGTATGTTCCATCGGTCAATTGAACTCTGCGACCTGTCAACACATCACCAATAACACCGCTAGACAATGAACCTGACAAATCAGTAATAACCGCTTGGCTACCACCCGATATGGAATATGACGCGACAATCTCAGGGCGTACAGCATTAAGCCGAATAGCCGTTAAAACATGTTGACCATTGCGAATTTTGCTTAAATCAGAGGATGTAATTGCAGATGTTGCCATGAGTTACCTATTCTATTCTGCTATGATGTGCCATGCCGTACCATCACAAACAATCGTCACAAAATCATATTGAGTAGACAATGCTTTCGTTGTTGCACCGTCTATTGTCTCGGATGCGTTTCCGTCAAGTGTAACTGAATTGCTTGCCGATGTTTTCTTGACTGTCAGTGTTCGATGTGTGTTACTCGC
>CAYGTK010000076.1:0-16931 GCA_964352775.1 uncultured Chitinophagaceae bacterium | reverse complement strand
GTATTCACGTAACATAATTTAATCACCTGCGTATACGTGGCTTGTATTAACTAATTAATTTTTTAAAAAGTAAAACAACTATGGGCAAGAGTGCAGTTTTTGTTATTGTGGCGTTGGTGATTGCCGCCGGTGGTTTTGTTGGATTCACATCTGGATCCTCTAAAGCAGCCTCCTATGAAATTGAGTATAAGGTAGACTGTTCTTCCTGCAAAGTGGTATACCGCGATGCAAATGGAGAGCAAAAAGAAGAGGAAGTAAAAACCTCTTGGTCTACTAAATTTACTGGTAACGCAGGTAACTTTGTTTACGTGGGTACTAGAAATTCAGATGGCGATGCTATAAAAGTAGCTATCCTAGAAAATGGTCAAGAAAAGTTTGCTGATCAATCTGAGCAGAAACATATCTCGGCAAGAGCGGGATACATCTTGTAAGATATTCTTAGCAGAATTTAAGCCCTTCCGAAATTCTCGGAAGGGCTTTTACATTTGTGCATTTACTTTCGGTTTTTAAACTGAAAAGGCCCTTTTTGGTGCACTAGCGGTGCAGTCCATTTTAACGATGCAGTGATAGCAAGGGTTTCAGTGGTGGGTTTTGGCGGCTTACAGGGTAGTCTAAAAGTCAATGATAGCGACACTTTCTGCCATTTATTCGATATCTATTTATGTAACGAATTGAAAGCCATTTACTTACAAACTCATCGAATCAAGGTAACGGAACCGTACAAGCGTTCCAATTCCTTATCGTAATAGGTAAGGGTAACCTGATAAACATATACCCCTGGTAAGCATTTCTTACCATTGAATGTACCGTCCCAACCTTCAGATGGTTCTCTCGATTCAAATATTTTCGATCCTGCTCTATTAAATATCTGCATACGATAGTCTTGCAAGCCTAAGGCTTGGATTTCAAACACATCATTCAGGCCATCACCATTAGGCGTAAATACATTTGGCAGATACCTAATTTTTTCTGGTTTCAAATAAATAGTTAGCGAATCACCCGCTGGGCAGTTATTGGTGTCTCTTATCTCAATAGAATACATCACCGTTTCCAGCATCTCCGTTGTTGCGCTATCTGTTCCTGCTATTGGCATCAAAAATCCATCACTAGGCCCCCAGGTTCTTGTAAGGTCTCCGGGCGAATTATGCTCGAACCATAAATTCACTTCTTGACCCAAAAAGGCACTGTCTCTATCAGCAAACAAGTCAACCACAAGCGGAGCTGGTTCGTTAACTAAAGTACTACCCATAAAAGTACATCCATTGGCATCAGTAACTAAAACATCATACATACCAGCCCCAAGGTTGGTTAAGGTATCTCCTAATATCCCACCCCAACTATAGGTATATGGTAGTGTTCCATTATTAGCAATAACAAAGGCCAAACCATTGGTAGAATCAAAACAAATGGCATCTTGAGCAAACAGTTGCCCTTCGGGTAATTCAAACACACTTACATAACTGGCAATGGTATCACTACAACCATTAGCATCGGTAAATGTATAGTATACACTATCGCTACCTACACCCGCAAGTGCTGGTTCAAATTGGTTTCCGCTTACACCTGTGCCATAAAGCACCCCACCTGCTGGGTCTACTGTTACTGTAACAGGCGAAGCATCTTCACAATAACCAGTATCCAAACCGCTAATACCTAAAACTGGTAGTTCGTTAACGGTAGTGCTATTGATAACGCTATCTACACAGCCATTAGCATCAGTAAAAACATAGGTGATAGCTGTAGGGCCAACACCAGCAGCAACGGGATTAAAATCTGTTGCTACAACACCCGTTCCGCTAAATACTCCTAGCGAAGGCGTCCCTATAAGTGCTGAGGTAGAATCATCAATACAATAAGTTGGGTTTAAGCCTGTAAAAGAAACTACTGGCAAAGCATCAACGGTTATCAAAACACTATCACGAATAGTACAATTATTAGCATCTGTACCATCAACGTAGTAACGAATGTTAGCAGCAGGTGTAGAAACAGGATCAGCAATTGTAGTTGCACTAAGGTCTGTACTTGGTGACCAAACATAGCTCACCCCACCAGTAGCTAGCAATTGTAAGGAGCCGCCTGCACAAATACTTGAATCCAATCCGGCATCGATATTTGGTAGTGGGTTCACTGTTACCATTACTGTATCGGTGCCTGAACAAACTTCACTGAAAGATATGTCATCCAGTCCAAAGTCATTTCCACCCAATGTGGTGTTCTGATTAACGATACAGATGGTAACTGAGGAGTTAGCCCCACTGTTCCATGTAGCAAAAAATTGTTGCCAATTGTTAAGACTGCCTGGTGCAGAAAATACTGGTCCGAGTAACGTTCCGTTGGCAGAAAATTGCAAAAGTGCTGGACTACCTAAAGCAATAGAACTTACCCAAGTAGAGAATTGATAATTGGTGTTAGGATTAACAGAAATAGTTTGACACCATACATTCTGATTAGCTGAACCTGAACCATTAACAATCATGAAATTGCCTGACCCGCTTGTATGATCGGCACCAGTAAAACCAGAGTGAATAGGTGAAGGGTTTGGAAGTACAACATAATTACCCTCGCCCATATTTGGCGCACCGGTATAGAAATTATAGTCGCTGGTAAAGCCTACATTTCCCGAACTGAAATCACCATTGGTAATCAATGTTCCTTGTACTTGTTGAACGGTTAAAACATAGTTTGTAGTTACCGCAGGGCTGGCTGTTGGGTTATCAATATTAGGGTCGCTTAATCCTGTTGTAGGTGTCCAACTATAAGTATCTCCACCAGAACCTTGCAGTTGGGTAGTATCTCCCTCGCAAATAGCTACATCTGCCCCAGCATCGGCAGGCACATCAAATACCGTAACCATTACATCATCCGTAGAGGTACAACCATAGCGCCCAGTAACAGTTACAGTGTATGTAGTGGTTATAGAAGGGCTAACACTAATACATGACATAGTGCTGCCATCAGGCCATTCATAGCTATAGGGCTCTGAACCCAAAATAGTAGAGGCGCATATAGTGGAAGAAGCTCCATTACATATGGTAACATCAGGACTAGTGGTAGTTTGTGGACACAGGGCTATTTCAATTACCGAGCCATCGTTTCCACCATCGCACGGTAAATCATTCCATAATCCATTAGGGAAAAGTTGCGTACAATCTTCACCGCCATTACAACGCGGCTGCGTACTCTGACAGCCAAACACAGGCACATTACAGCAGCTAGGGATTAGGTTGTTCGGTTCTCCAGGGTTCCAATTCGTATAACTTATGGGGCTTTGGTCGTACCATACAAAACTTCCTTCCGTAGCTATATCGTTGTATCCAATCCAAATTACACCACCTACGCCAAGGGCGTTTAGGTCGTTAACAATCTCTTGGTTTTCAGCAGCAGATTGAATGGAAACAAGATTTGCTCCAAACGTTTCCGCAAAAGCTTGGGCTTGATTACCCGTAAGCGATTGCGGATTAAAAAAGTACATACTACAACCAGGGTTACATCCTGATATTTCAATACAACCCGCAGCGGTTAATACATTCCGAATGGAATCTAAATCGCAACCATTTGGATTTACTGCACCAGGATCTATTGTTATTGCTACCACATCGGTGGAGAAACAAGCTGGGGCACTAGCATTGGTAGCAGTAAGTGTAAAGGTCTCCACTACTGGAGTAACTCCTGCATTAGTCCCTGTAAAAGTAGGGTTAGCAATATTAGGATTACTTAAGCCCGTAGTAGGCGACCAGCTATAATTCACATTTGGTTCAGGGGTTTGACCCAATTGAACGGTTTCTCCAGAGCAAATGGTTTGGTCGCCCCCTGCGTTAGCTAAGGCAATAGGCTTAGAAGTAGAAATAACTACGTTTTTAATAGAATGTTGATCGTTCAATGCTCCTGTTGAAGCAGAAAAACCTAGAAAACCAGTGTAATTGGTTAAGTAAAATCCCGTTAGGTACGATGTTCCGTTAATGAAAACTTCTACGTTTCCATTATCATAGGTTACCGTCATACGATTATAGTTGTTCTGGCGTATTAGTGCTAGTGCGCCAAGTGTAGGCTGCGCTGTAGCTGGGCATTCAATGTAGTTATTTATCCCATCTCCGTAACGTATTTGTAATTCAGGGTTTGTAACACCTCCACAATTCTGATAAGGGTCTAGCCCAACTATTAACCCCTGTGGAGCTGTTGAAATACCTAGGCCACCACCGTTAATGGCTGCAGTTGGCGGATTAGCTAAAAACCAAAAGGCAATTCCATCTGCCCCATTCCCTCCAAATATTCGATAATCAAATTCTACCGTCCATCTGTCGCAGATGCCAATATCGATAGGGGTGGAAAAATAGCATGCACTGGCCTGACTGTTGGCCGCTTGTGTCAATATCATTTCATCGGGATCAGAGTCCCCATCACCAGGGGTATCACCAGTAGCAGATGAACCCACTAAAGTCCAGCCGTTGGTATCCATATTTGGAGAACCATCAAGCGTAGCGAAAACGAAAGATTGGGCATATACATACGAATAAAGTGTACATATTACCATTAATGTGGTAAAGGCAAAGCGCATTTCAGGGTGGTTTTGGGCCTTCTTTGATTGAAGGACTATGAAATTACGCTATACTGCTTGTTTATCCAAAGCACTAACTAGAGGCGAAATGGACTATAAAGCCTGCTCTTTCTTTAATGCTTTAGCTTCCTTTTTGCGATGCCTTTTCTCATAGTTAACCACCGAGAAGATGCGGTTGATATTAAAACCCAAGTGAATATCACCATCCCAGAAATAGCCTTGTGCTTGGCCTATATACATCTGATCTATCATACCTTGAGAATTACTTAGCATCACTTGGAACACGTGCCCTCCCGTTTCAATATCAATACCGATAGACATGGTACCCCGGAATCTAGTAACCGACGAACCATCAAGCGTTAAGAAAGTCTCTTCACCTGGTATAGGTTGAAAGTACTCTAAATTGATGCTCATGCTCTTACTCACTTTCACCCTTGTGCCAACACCTATAGACCACACACTGTTTCTTGTATTTTCATACAAGGTCAAGTTTCGGTGATGAAAAGTTGGCATAATTTGCAAAGAGAAAACACTATTGAATTTTCTAGCAATAGCTATCTGGTGGAAGTAACCCATACGTAAAACAGCATCTACCTCTCTAGTAGCAGGGCGGTCGTTAGACGTGACCGTGAAACCTGATTGCCAAACCACTGTGAAAGGCATTTTTTTAGCCCCTTTGCTTTGGCGTAATACTTTAGCTCGGGCATAAAAGTCGTAAGTACCTTCTACATTACTTCTTCCAAATCCCACACTCAACCAATCGAACGCACCATATTCAAACCCAATACGCATATTTGCTTGATCGATACCGAAAAAATTTCTCCAGCCGCCATCTACTCTACCAAATCGGTGAGCTATAATGGTCTGCATCTCCCCTTTTGCTGGCAGTTCTACCGATCGGGCAGTTACTATTCGTGTTGTTTTAAAAGTGGCATAGGTATACTCCGTTTTTTCGTCGTCTGCTTCATCAAGCATATCCATAAGGTCTTCCTGCGCATAGATGGTACTTAGGAAGAAAAGAAAGCTAAGGGCTAAGGTTAAGTGCTTCATAGGTGCTTACTTCTTATAGGCATCGTAGGTGCCATTTACAGTTATCTCTATTGACTTGGCGATGTTGTCTTTAACTGCGCCTGGTATTTTAATATCAAAATCAGCCACGTCAACATTAAATACTGCATTAGCCATTAGCTGGCCCTCTTTTACAGTTATAGTTCCTGTAGATGTTACTGCCTTTTTTGTTCCATGTATAGTAAGATCTCCACTTACAGTTACTTCGTAAACACCATCTTTAGTAAGGTCTATCTCATCAATATTATCGATCTTTCCTTTGAAAGTGGCGTTAGGATACTTTTCTGACTCCACATACTTCTCATTAAAGTGCTCTTGCATTAAAGCCTTCTCAAACTGGAAGCTGGTCATCAATACTTTGAATACCATTTCGCCAGTTTCCACATTAATAATGCTTGTAGCTTGGTTGCTTTTGGCTTCAATGTCTTCCATTGGGGTAGAAGAGTAAAAGCGAAGCTGTGCACTTTTGGTCAAAAAATTCTGTGCATTTACCTGTAGGGTAGCTGCTATTACTAGAAGAGTCAATAAGTATTTCATTGCTTTATGTATTTAGTTGAGTGGGTTAAAACAAGATCCGTACCACACTAGTTGTCTGGTGCACCATCGTTTATCCAAACTTCTATTTTTTGGATATCGCAAAGGGCTATTTTACCCCCACCTTGTGGCATGTTACTACAGCTAGACCCGTGTTTAACAGAGCAAAGTAGTTTTCCATTATCTACATACACCTTGGTAGCCGTGAAGTTATCAAGGTTCACTCCACCCAAGACTGCGCCGTTAGCATGGCAGCCATCGCAACCATTTGCCGTAAATATTTCTGAGATGGTGGTAGAAAACTGAACCGCCAATGTATCACAGTCAGAGTTTTTATCGAACAGGTCCTCCTCGTTCTCGTTCTTGCACGAAGTTTGAATGGACAACAAGCCGAACAAGAGCAGTGCGGCACAAGCAAATAGTAGTTTCTTCATCATCTGTAGCTTTTCAAAATAAGGATAGTACCTCAATAATTTTCCTAAAAATATAACTTATCTTTTTGAAAGTGTAGCTTAGCAATGTAAACTGCTACATAGTTATTTCACTCAATTATAAGATTCCTACCCTATGAAAAAGCTTATCATTTTAGCCGTTGTAGTTGGCCTATTAGGTGGTGCCTTCGGTCTTTCACAGTACTTTAAGCAACATGATGACATTGAACATGCTGATGCTGACTATAGTTTAACCGCCTCTGCATTGGTCTCCCAATATGAAAACACTAATGTAGAAGCTGAAAAAGCGGAGTTGGGAAAAATAATAGCCGTAACTGGAATAATAAGCAAGATAGATGGCAACGCTACCGACGGTTATAACATCCTACTTGGTGCAGATCAAAATGTAAAGTGCGCTATTGACCCAGCTTGGAATGACAAAGTGGGTAGCTTAAAAGAAGGGGCTGAAGTAACTCTAAAAGGGGCTTTTTCAGGTATTGATGGCAATGAAGAAGATGCAAGTGCTGAAGAAGATGATCTTTTCGACCTTCTTAGCGGAGTAGATGTAGTATTATCACGTTGCGTGATAATGAAATAAAGTTCTAGCTCTTACGAATGTAAGCGAAGTAGATCATCATAATGATCATTAAAACTAGCAGCCTGAAGGTTAAGTGATGATTGAATTCGACTACTTCAGGCATTCTTACCGACATCCACGCAAGTGTGGTAACACGTAAAACATTAACGAACTGGATCAATGCTACTCCACCAATAGCATATTTTACTTTTCGGAGAACAGCAGCAGGGTATGATAAAACCAAGGCTAAATACAATATCATTAGCTGCACTGCAAGACAATAATTCCCTACAGTTACACCCCCCCCTCTATAGTCAGTTATACGAAGCATATACTCCAGAATTATCTCGGTATTAAAGCCAAACATTCCAAGAATAATAGCTGTACTCTCAAGTGTGAACAAGCGTTGCATATTCATGAAACCCTCCCAGTAGGCTGATAACCATGGGATGAAGCGTTCTTCTATTGGTTGCGACTCGTAGCCAATGATGAAATAGAAAGTCCTCCATAACAGATAAATAGCTGCTATCCGAACAAAGAAAGATAGCATGGGATGCAGTCTTTTATTTGTATTTATTTCACTTATTAGGTACAAAAAAGAGGTGTATTTAACAGTTATACAGCGAATTTAACTAAAGCCTTTAACTTTGCCTGCAAACGGACACTCTTTTGGACGGCAGCTACTACGATAAAAAACTACACAAACGACTAGATACGAGTATCTCAGCAAAACTGCTGCGAATTGCTCAATCGTCATTATTATTCTCTGCAGCTTTCATCTTAGTTTCCTATTTCAATCAAATATGGACGGCAATTGCTGCTAGAATAATAGGTTTCGAACCCATTTTCAATTATTATGGGGTAAGTAATTTACCTACAGTTCCTAATCTTTGGACAAGTTGGGGAATTCTATTTGTGTATGGCTTAGGCTCCTTTTTTTGTATTGTGCTTGCATTTATAGCTTACCGCCTGTTTTTAAGGTTAGGTAAGGATGCAACCTTACTAAAGGTGGGAATACTTTGGGTAATGATGGTAGCCATCAACACACCCTTAAGCTTTAGTTTAGTAAGCATTGTGGGGCTCGAGAATTACACCACCCTATTTTATAGGTGGTTTGCTGTTATTGCAGCATGGTTCTTTGTACCAAAAGTGTTTGTAGGTATAGGTAGTTTTTTCACACTTCTGCTGATGTTCTTCATAGGCTTTCAAACAGCAGATTTCTTCCTCATGCTAAGCTTTTCACAACGTTTAGCCAACAATGCGCGTGGTAGAGTATTGCTCTTATTCCAACTCTATCTTTTACCCATACTTTTAGGTAGTGGTATAACCTTTGCTATAACTCAGCGCTTCGACTGGGAATTTTCTCTCATCAAAATGGGAGGGTTATTAGTCATATTCATTGGAATGCTCTTTAAGTTGCAAACCACCTTTAATGTGAATATTATGATGAAGTACGACATCTTCAAGAAACCCTCTTGGGTTGGAGGCCTTTACTTCATTTTGGTCGTCGTATTCTTTAATTTAGTGTGTAAGAGCTTGATAGAGCTATAACACTACTACTATGCGTAATATAATGTACATACTGCTATTAGCAGTATCCACCACTCTTTTTGGCCAGAAGAGTGACCGACCCGATGTAATCTATTTTAACAGCGGAATAACCTCACTAACCGACGCAGCACTACCTTTAGAAGGTCAGCTGAACGACAAAAGAAACACATGGAAAGGAAGGACATACACCTTCCTTCACTTCAATACCTTACCTAATGCTGCACAACGAGCTAACATGGAGCAAATGGGGGTTCATTTTTTGGAATATATTCCGAATAACACCTACTTAGTTAGCATCAACACAAACGTAGACCTCAGTATACTTTCCAACTATCAGGCAGACGGAATTATTGGGATAGATACAAAGCACAAAGCATCGATAAAACTATGGAGTGGCGATGTGCCGAACTATGTCCGTTCGGGTTCGAAACTGAAATTGATAGTTCGTTACCATAAAGATGCTGATGCAGAATCTGCTAGAACACAAATACTAAGTACAGGAGCTTCTATCTACGATGAGTATGCTTACTCCAACATTTACTATGTAGAAGTAGAAGAAACATTGCTAGGTAAACTAGCAAATGCCTCGCTAGTGGCCCATGTAGAACCAATAGCTCCAGAACCTACCCCGGAAGACAGACCCGGTAAAGCCTTGCACCGCGGTAACATACTTGACACAGGTAACCCAATGCTTCGTGAATATGATGGCACAGGAGTTTCTATAGGTGTAGGTGATGATGGGCTTGTTGGTCCACACGTAGATTTTCAAGGCAGAATAGACGTTTCGCGTGTACCTTCTGATAGAGGAACGCACGGTGATATGGTAGCTGGAATATTTATGGGCGCAGGTAATATTGACCCTACAGCACGCGGAATGGCCGCAGGTGCTTTTGGGCATATGTATGATGTGTGGGATGTGATAGACGATGCTCCAGTAGACCACCCAACTTTGGGTGTGATGGTAACTAATACTTCATACAGCAATGGCTGCAATGCGGGATACACCTCATTTGCTAATACTGCTGACGACCAAGCAAACCAAATGCCTGGTTTACTACACGTTTTTTCAGCAGGAAATGCTGGCACTAGCGACTGTGGTTACGGAGCTGGAAGTGGCTGGGGAAATGTTACTGGTGGTATCAAAATTGGTAAAAACGTACTGGCAGTTGCCAACTTAGACAATGACGGTAACCTACAGAACTCAAGCAGTCGAGGACCAGCTCACGATGGACGTATAAAGCCAGATATTGCCAGTAATGGTGCTGGACAGATTTCTACCAGAGACCCGAATGATTATAGAGCTGGAGGTGGTACTTCAGCTGCAGCACCAGGTATTGCAGGCCTTAGCACACAGTTATATCATGCCTATCGTGAATTAAATGGTGGGAGTGACCCAGAATCAGCACTAATAAAAGCTTGCTTGCTAAACACCGCAGAAGACAGAGGTAACCTAGGACCCGACTTTCTATTCGGTTATGGCCGCGTGAATGCTTATCGTGCTGTGCGTGTATTAGAAGAGAATACTTATTGGAGCAATACAGTAGATCAGGGTGCAAATACTACAGCATCTATTAATGTACCAGCTGGTACAGCGCAACTCCGCGTAATGCTTTATTGGTTAGACCCCGCAGCTGGAGCTAATGCAAGCTTTGCATTGGTTAACAATCTTGACCTGCAAATAACCGACCCGCAATCGAATGCTTATTTGCCTTGGGTACTTGATCCTACACCAGACCCAGCACTGTTAGATTTGCCAGCCACTAGAGGCTCAGACAATCTCAACAACATGGAGCAGGTAACCATTGAAAGCCCAATACCTGGAAACTATACAGTTTCCGTATCAGGAGCTGCCGTTCCTTTCGGACCACAAAAGTATTACATCGTTTATCAGTTCATTCAAGATGAAATATTGGTAGTTCATCCCTATGGTGGTGAAAGCTTCATTCCGGGAGAGGAAGTAAAAATCCGTTGGGATGCATACGATAAAGCAGCTTCTTTCGATATCCAATTATCTACAGATAATGGTGGCAGTTGGGCCTCTATTGCAAATAATGTTACCCGTAGCGATGAATTGACCTACGACTGGACAGTACCAAACACCTTAACAGGAGGTGGCCTCGTAAGAATTGTAGATGGTACAGTTAGTGCAATAAGCAATTCTTCTTTTAATATAATGCCAACTCCAGATAACATTACCGTAGTGGCCGCTTGCCCATCAAGCTTTACCATAACATGGGATGCTGTGACTGGTGCCGATGATTACACCGTTCATCTACTTGGCAATAAGTATATGGATGTGGTAGGAAATACTTCAGCAACATCATACACTGTAACGGGTATCAACCCTATTGACGATTATTGGGTATCCGTAAGTGCCAGCAATTTGCAAGATGGCATTATTGGCAGAAGAGCATATGCCACTAATAAAACACCAGGATTAGGTAATTGCCCGCAAGATTATGATTTAGAATTGGCGAATATTTTGTCGCCTGTAGCATTAATTCAAGGTTGCTACAATAGTTCAGCCACACCAGTAATCCTTACCGTTTCTAACGAAGGTTTGCAAACCGTGAATGATTTCACTTTATATTATCGGGTAGATGGTGGTACAATACAAAGTGAAAGTATCTCGGCAGCTGCCTTGGGTGCTAGTACCAACGATCAGTTCACCCTCACTTCTACCATTAACTTATCTACACCAGGCATTTACCAATTCAAAGCATGGGTAGTAGAAGTAAATGACACCACACCATTTAACGACACCTTAAGCGTACCTGTAGAAGTACAGAACACACCAACTTATAACCTGCCATTCATAGAATCGTTTGACACTTACAATGATTGTAATACTTCAGCAGATTGCGAGGCAACCGTTTGCCCAATACCTGGTGGATGGATAAATGCTACCAATATTTTCTCGGATGATATTGATTGGAGAATAGATTCTGATGGCACTTTTAGTAACGGTACTGGTCCTGATGTAGACCATACTACAGGAACTACCTCAGGTCAATACATTTATCTAGAAGCATCAAGTAGCTGCTACTTTAAAGAAGCCATATTGATAACACCATGTGTAGCTATTCCAGCAACAGCTAACCCAGTTGTAGAGTTCTGGTATCATATGGAAGGTGATGATATGGGTGAGCTTCACGTAGACGTATTTGATGGTACTACATGGAATTTAGATGTTATCCCCGTAATTTCTGGCGACCAAGGTGGTAATTGGAATGAAGGTGTAGCATCACTTCAAGCTTACCTAGGGCAAACAGTAAGTGTACGCTTTAGAGGAATAACAGGCGACGGAATTGAAAGTGATGTTGCCCTAGATGACATTAGCATTAAAAACTTCGGACAAGCACCTGTTACTGATTTTGAAGCGAACAACACCTCTGTTTGCTTAGGCGAAGTGGTAGAATTGAGTGACTTAAGCCTTGGGGCAAGTTCCTATGATTGGGCTATTACTCCATCAAGCTTCACCTTTGTAAATGGTACAAACGCCAATTCTGCATCTCCGCAAGTAATATTTCAGGATGATGTGCAGTATACCATTACCTTAACCGCTAGTAATGCTAATGGTAGCGATACAGAAACGAAGATAAATTATGTAGGGGTAAGAACCATACAAGGTTTTCCTTTTGCTCAAGATTTTGAAACATTTACCCTTGCAACATCTGATTGGGAGCTTGAAAATCCAGATGGAAACATTACTTGGCAAACAGCTGGCAATGTAACTGGTAGCAATGGTAATACAACTACCGTACAATACTACAACTGCTACAACTACAACGACCGTGGACAGCGAGACGGCCTAATAACTCCGCCAATAGAAATAGCTGGTGGTCTTTCATCTGTTGAGCTTTCTTTTGATGTAGCACACGCTCCATATTCTTCCAACTTTAATGATGGGTTAATAGTGGAGATTTCTACAGATTGTGGAGCAACTTATAACCAGTTGTATGATAAGCGAGGTGCCTTATTTGGGACCACAGCTCTAGCTACAAGCTCTTGGAATCCACAGGCGGCAAGCGACTGGAGAGAAGAAGTAATTAACTTGACTAACTATACTGGCAACACCGTTGTTATCCGTTTTGTAGGCGTTAACGATTGGGGAAACAATGTTTTCCTTGATAACATTAACATCAACGGGCAGGTGGTTATAGCTGCTGGGTTCAATTCATCAAGCAATACCATTTGTGTGGGCGACATGGTCACCTTTAGCGATAACTCGCAAGGCCCTATATCAGCATACGATTGGGATTTTGGTAACAACGCCAACCCTGCCACCGCAACGGGACAAGGGCCGCACCAGGTTACCTATATCCAAGCAGGTAATGCTATGGTTAACCTTAGCATCACCAATGGTGCTATTACCGATAACTTCTCAGATGGAATTACGATAGACCCTACCCCTACTGCCAACTACACCCTGAATCAGCAAAATGACACCATTAATTTAACTGATGGTTCATCAAATGCTAGCCAAATCACTTGGCAATTGGGCGATGGAACCACCATTCAAAACGACGTTACAGTAGATTATATTTATCAAGACACAGGTACGTTTACCATTTTCCAGATAGTAAGCAACAATTGTGGAACAGATACCGCTATCAGCAAAATCGAAGTAATCCCTTCTGAGGTGGATAGTATAATCGATACCACTACCATACCAAGCTCGGTTGCAACCGTATTTTATAATGGATTAAGCGTTTACCCAATACCAACAGAAGATGTACTTTACTTTGAGTTGACCAATAGCGATGCTAAAGGAACGATAACACTGTTTGACCTAACAGGAAAAGCCGTTATAAGTAAAGAGGTAAATCAAGTAAAAGGCGAGCTAAATGTAGAGCAGATAGCGGCGGGCGCTTACATCCTAGTTTGGGATGATGGTGTAAGAAAACGCCACGCTCGGGTAGTAGTACAATAGAAGAAACTCACAAAGAAATAAGATAGAATAGCCTATCCTTAGCGGGATGGGCTATTTCTTTTCTAGCACAGCGCTTACGCTTAGCCCAAATGGGAAGGTGATATACTTCTCCATCTTTTTCTCAAACGGAATGATATACTTATCGTAAATACCACCTTGATTTTTCGCTAGATCACGGCCGTCATCACTCTTCAGTTTTATCTTCTTCAGCTTGAAAAAGTAATACGAACCAAACACCCCAATAGGATCTTGATACCAAAGCTTCTTGATGTTATACTTATTTGGGTCTACTATATCCCTCAACATCTTTTTTGTATAGCGGCGGAAGTGACCTAACATCTCATCATGCCCAGAATATAGAAAAGGTAGTGCAGGTACTTCTATCAACACCTTACCGCCATCTTCTAAAAACGAATGGGTATGGTCTAAAGCGGCTCTATCCTGCTCAATATGTTCCAGCACGTGAATAAATACTGCAGTATCGAATTTACCAATCTGTTCAGGAGTAACATCAAACAAATTCAGGTTGCCAAACTCTACAAAGTCTGGAAAGTAATCACGCTTCTGTCCCATTTCCCAAAGAACGGTTGAGGGCTCAATAGAAAATAATCTATCTAAATCAGGGCGATGTTTTACAATTTGCTCGGTAAATGCACGGTCGCCAGTACCTACTTCAAAAACCGACTTACCAATATGTTCACCAATAAGGTCATATTGATAGTCGCGATAGTTATTAAGGTCGCGAAGCGAGAACTCGCCTTTACCCCAATCCATTCCATTCACAATCTTATCTTCGGTCTGCGTATTAGCCATGCTATTTATCGTACATTACTGTAATAGCAAAGATACTGCCTTTGCCCGTTTATTAAAACGAAGCCACTAAAACACTGGCAGGTGATGAGATAAGCTACAGAGAAGCATCATCACCAAACTGAAACAAACCTCTTGGAAGAATACCGTATGTACCGATTAACTCTATTATTACTCCTGCTTATCTGTTCCAGTCAATTTGTATTGGCGGGAGGGCCATGGACTCCTTGGAAGAATAAGGGCATATTCATTTTCAGCACTACTCCCATTGTTTACAGCGGTTATTCAAGTACTGCAGGTCGCTCACAGATAAGTTTGAATAGGCGCGTTACCGAGCTTCATTTCCAAGCTTATGTGGAATATGGAATTACGGATGAACTGACTGTAGTCGGAAACCTACCGTTTCGCTTAGTCAGAACGAGTTCTTCAACTCAAGATGGCGATTTCATTAGAACACTTCCCGCAAGCTCGCAATTCGGGGTAGGAAATACCGAGTTGGAATTTAAATACAAATTCTTCCAAAAGAAATTCCTTATTACTGCCGGACTAAGAACAGCCTTCCCAACTGGCCCATACGATAGGTCAAAAGGCTTGCGGCTAGGCTACGATGCTTTTACCATTTACCCCATAGTGTATATGGGAGGTTCCTTTTCTTCAAGAGCTTATCTTCAAGGAGATGCTGGCTATGCCTACCGTACCAATGATTACAGCGGTGAAATAAGGATAAACCTTGAGGGTGGCTACAAAGTAAAAGACAAAGTGTGGCTTGCCCTACTCATTATTTGGAGAGAATCTTTAGAAAACGGTAGCAGAAATGATTTAATCACTAATAACGCTCAAACAGGTTTGTACTTAAATGATCAAGAGTACATTGCTTGGACAATCAAAATGGCAGTACCGATCAAATCTGGCCGATGGGGAGTTAATGCATCAATTGGCGGTGGGGCAATTACAGCATTGGTAGCTAGAACCCCTTCCATTAGCGCTGGTTTCTACTACGATTGGCAGCAACCTAAGAAGTCTTAAGGTCTCCGAGTGTAGGGCGTAACCTACCCTTTTTGTATACTCTGCTACCAGCGGGCATCCCTTTGCGCAACTTTTCTTGCTCCTCCTTCGGCAAAGCCAATATTTCAGTACATTCCTCAGAACAACACCCGTCAAATTCTTTAGCGCATTCCTCACACTGAATGAATAGGATATGGCATATATTGTTAGCACAATCAGTATGCGTATCGCAAGGTTTTCCGCATTGGTGACAGTGGCTGATGATTTCCTCAGAAATACGCTCGCCCATTCGCTCATCAAACACGAAATTTTTTCCCACGAATTTATTCTCCAGTCCGGCCTCTTTTATCTGGTTAGCGTAGTTAATGATACCACCATCTAGCTGGTATACTTTCTCGTAACCCTTGTGCTTAAACCATGCACTGGCCTTTTCACAACGGATACCACCCGTGCAGTACATCACAATATGCTTCTCTTCATTACCTTTCAGCACATCCTCTTCAATTACAGGAAGCGAATCACGAAAAGTATCTACATCAGGACAAACAGCTCCTTTAAAATGGCCAACTTCTGTCTCGTAATGATTCCGCATATCTATCAATACGGTATCCCCCTTCTCTATCAACTCATTGAATTGCGGAGCATTAAGGTGTGTTCCTTTATCGGTCACGTCAAACGTCTCATCAGTCAATCCGTCTGCCAATATCTTATCGCGCACCTTTATCTTTAACTTGAAAAAGGATTTTCCATCATCATCCACAGCAATATTCAATCGGCATTTGTTTAACCAATCAATGGTATATAGCTCGGTTTTAAATCTTTCAAAATCATCTTCTGGAACAGAGATCTGTGCATTGATACCTTCTTTGGCTACATGTACCCTTCCGAATACATTCATAGCATCCCACATGATATACAACTCATCCCGAAATGCCTTCGGATCGGATAGTTGGTGATAACAATAGAAGGATAAGGTTATCCGCTTAAAAGGTTCGGCCATTAGCTTCTCCCGCAATTCCCATTTATTAACCTTGTTATGCAATACACCCATGACTATAGAACTTAAACACCGCAAAGATACTTGTAATGTAGAAGGCTTTCAAGTAGCAGAAAATTATACCCTTATCGCGTTAGCCTGCTAAGGCCATTCACTTTAGCTAAATTTGCACCATGCTCAAGCGAATTTTCATATTACCTATACGAGCGTATCAGTTGATACTATCACCTTGGTTGGGACAGAACTGTAGACATTTGCCTACTTGTTCTCAATATACCATTGAGGCTATTGAAGAATGGGGAGTGTTGAAAGGGATTTGGCTTGGTGCTAAGCGCATCGGGCGCTGCCACCCCTGGGGAACACATGGCCCCGACCCTGTTCCAAAACGAAAGAAATAGCAAAAAAAGGGTGGCCTGCTAAAAAGCGCAGCCGAAGCCTTTGCAGCCCAGCGCATTTTTTTAGCTTGATTT
>CAYGTK010000075.1:0-17003 GCA_964352775.1 uncultured Chitinophagaceae bacterium | reverse complement strand
GATTTGAGTACTTCAGTGCAGCCGATAGTAAGCTGGCAATGGATATTTGGTGATGGTAACACATCAGGAGCTTCTAACCCAACAAATGTATATACTTCCAGAGGGGAGTTTGATGTGACTTTGATAGTAACAAACAGCCTAGGTTGTAGTGATACCTTAACTAGGCCGCAATACATTGAGGTAGGAGATACTCCAGTTGTGAATTTCTCAGCTACTCCAAGAGCAACCTGTTTACAAAACCCTGTCAGTTTTACTGACCTATCTACCCCAGCCGATGAATGGTGGTGGGCATTTGGTGATGGTGGTACAAGTACCAACCAAGACCCAGTTTATCAATATGGCGATACAGGTGTTTTTACGGTGACTCACGTAGCTATTGATAATGGTTGTTCAGATACTATTGTGTTTGTTAACTACATCACGATATACCCTCCTGAAGCAGAGTTTCAGGTAAACTACAACTGTATAGACCCATACACAGTAACTTTTGATGATCTATCAATTGCTCCCGACCTTTGGTTTTGGGACTTTGGAGATGGTGATACATCTGTTATTCCTGAACCAACGCATACTTATGATAGTACAGGTGATTATACTGTTACACTAACGGTTTGGGATACTGTAGGTGGATGTTTTGATTCAAGATCGCGCACTATAAGAATACGTGACCCAGAAGCAGATTTCACTGTGTTGGATTCTTCAGGTTGTGCACCATTCCGTACTCGTTTTTTCAATAACTCTACAGATGATGATAGCCGTACATGGTATTTAGGTACAGGTGCTACTCGTACTTGGAATAACCCTTGGTATACTTATCAAAACCCGGGTATTTACGATGTGACTTTGATCATTGAAGACATTCATGGATGTGAGGATACCATAAATGCCCCAGGATTGATAACAGTATATAGAGCTACGGCAGCATTTGTAGCCGACTCCGTTAGAGGTTGTGCACCTTTGTTCGTGAATTATGCTGATTCATCTACCTCTTTCTTAGGAAGCATAATTTCGTGGAATTGGGAATTTGGGAATGGAGATACATCTGCCCAGCAGAATCCTTCTACATTCTATCCTAGTCCGGGTAACTATACGGTGAGCTTGGCAGTAACCGATGATAATGGTTGTGCTGATACCTTAATTAGAACGAACTATATTCAACCTACCTATCCTACACCTGATTTTGTAGTGGATGATAGCGTGGCTTGTATTGGACAGTCTTTACAATTTACCGACCTATCTATTGGTAATGGATTGACCTACTTATGGGATTTTGGTGATGGAACTACATCAACAGCTTCTAACCCTACTCATGCTTATGCTGATACTGGTTCGTACACAATTACTTTATCGTTGATCGATATTAATAATTGTGATAGCACAGTAGTTAAGCCATTCTATATCGATATTGTAAAGCCACGTATTCAGATAGCGATAGACACTTTATATGGACGTTGTCCGCCAACCTTTATCAGTTTTACTGACTTTACTGTTGTTGGCGATAGTGTGACCGATTGGTTGTGGGATTTTGGTGATAACCAAACAAGTGATATTCAGAACCCTTCGCACGCTTATACAACGGTAGATAGCTTTTATCCAAGCTTGATAGTTACCGATGTACAAGGTTGTACGGACACCTTCTTGAATCCAGACCCAATTGTGGTTGACGGTCCAGCAGGTTCTTTCGATTTCATTCAAACTACCTTCTGTATTCCTTTGGATGTTTTATTCTTCTCTGATGCAGGGGATTCAGTTATCCATATTTGGGATTTTGGTGATGGAACGGTATTTCCGGGAACGGATTCTATTATACATTCTTATGTAGATCCAGGAGACTTCCGTCCTAAATTAATATTGGATGATGGTAAAGGGTGTATTGTATCACTCGATTCACCAGACTCTATTTATGCTGCTACCATGGATGGTAATTATATCAGCGATAGAAGATACTTATGTGAGCCCGGAACGGTGAACTTTTTCGACCTCTCTACTGGGCAACCAGCTGTAGTATCTTGGTTTTGGGATTTTGGTGATGGAGATACTTCTACCCAAAGAAATCCTAGCCATTATTATGGAGCACCGGGGAACTATACCGTAACTCAGATAACTCAAAACGCTGTGGGTTGTAACGATACGGTTAGACGACCATACATTACAGTAAGCCTTGGTACTGTTGCCGATTTCAACCCAACCGACTCGATACTATGTGCGCCGGGAACGGTGACCTTCAATGATGCTTCTACATCGGATACTACTATTGTAGATTGGCAGTGGAGCTTGGGTAATGGATCTACTTCTACTGCTCAAAACCCAACTACTACTTATGACTCGGCAGGTACTTATACTGTTGATCTAGTGGTGACAATGATAATGGGGTGTGTAGATAGCGTAACAAAAACCATACGTATAGACCCTATACCTACAGCAACGGCTGATATGGATACGTCGATATGTATTGGTAATACAGTAACCTTAAATGCCATTGGCGGATCGTCATATGACTGGTCGCCTTCTGCTAGCTTGAACGATGCTACGTTGCAGTCTCCTTTGGCTACTCCTAGTGCTACAACTATTTATGGTGTAACCGTAACAGATGCCAACGGATGTACTAACACAGACTCAATGGAAGTGGTGGTAGATCCGCTACCGAACCCGGCCATAACAGGTCAAGATAGTATCTGTCTTGGAGAAAGTGCTCCAATGACAGCTACGGGCGGAGTTACTTATTCATGGTCTCCGGCAGGTGATTTGAATAATAGCGGAATTGCAAACCCAGTAGCTACACCAGTAAATACTACAACTTATACAGTTACCGTAACCGATGCTAATGGATGTGTGAACACGGATGACTTTGTGGTGACCGTTAACCCATTACCAGTACCTACTATTACACCGAATGATAGTATTTGTGTAGGCGAAAGCTTTCAATTGAATGCCACAGGCGGGGTGAGTTATTTGTGGAACCCAGCAGCTAGTTTGAATAATGCTACTATAGCTAACCCAGTAGCTAGCCCTACAAACACAACTACTTACACGGTTACAGTTACTGATGGTAACGGATGTTCAGCTACTACAGCTATGGACTTAACCGTTAATCCATTACCTGCGCCTGTACTTAGCCCAGATGTAAGCATATGTATAGGCGACACCACGCAATTGAATGCGAGCGGTGGTTTGAACTATCAATGGTCGCCGGCCACAGCTTTAAGCTGTGCCAATTGTGCTGATCCATTTGCATCGCCTACAGTACAAACTACTTACAGTGTATTGATAACGGATGCTAATGGCTGTACCAATACAGATTCTTTAGTGGTGTCTGTAAATCCATTGCCTACAGCTAATATTACGGCCCCTGCTCAGATATGTATTGGCGAAAGTGCTCCAATGACCGCTACGGGCGGAGTGAGCTACACTTGGTCTCCAGCGGGGGATCTTAACAACAGCGGAATTTCTAACCCTATTGCAACGCCTGCTAGTACAACTACTTTCACGGTTACTGTAACGGATGTTAACGGTTGTGTGAATACAGATGATCATACTATTACGGTAAATCCTTTACCTGTACCTACTATTACACCTAATGACAGCATTTGCTTTGGAGAAAGTTTCCAATTGAATGCCGCTGGTGGCGTTACTTATGCATGGTCTCCTGCTAGTACATTGAACAATGCGAACATTGCAGACCCTGTTGCATCTCCTGGCTTGCCGACTACCTACACCGTTACAGTAACAGATGCTAACGGTTGTTCAGCGACTGCTTCTATGGATCTGGATGTAAATCCATTGCCAATGCCAGTACTTAGTCCTGATGTAAGTATCTGTATCGGCGATACCACACAACTTAATGTAAGTGGAGGAGTGGATTATAACTGGACGCCAAGTAGTGGGCTTAGTTGCACGACTTGTGCTGACCCTATGGCTTCACCATTAACAACTACTACATATACTGCTGGGGTTACTAATATCCACGGCTGTACCCGTTTCGATTCGCTTACGGTAACAATTATGCCCTTGCCTGTAGTAACTACTAGCCCTGATACGGGTGTGTGTTTCGGCGCATCGGCGCAATTGCTAGCCACTGGCGGAGCAACCTATAGTTGGATACCGTCTAGCTCTCTGAATGATGCTACTTTGGCTAACCCGATAGCTACGCCAAGTTCTAATACTACTTACATTGTTGAAGTAGCTACAGCATTCGGTTGTTTGGCTTATGACACGGTAGAGGTAACGGTATTCCAATTCAATGCTGATTTCCTACGTTCTGATACAGCTATTTGCGTTCCAGGAACGATCAACTTTTCAGATATATCAACTTCAGATAGTACGATAATATCTTGGGATTGGGACCTTGGACCAAGCACGGCTACTACTCAAAATGCCAGCTATAACTACACCCAAGCGGCAGATCATGATATTAGTTTGATCATTACTACCGTAAATGGCTGTGTTGATACTATGGTGAAGCCAGTAACTATTCATCCATTACCAATTGCTAATGCTGGACCGGATAGCACGATATGTATCTATGATACTATTCAGCTTTCGGCTTCTGGTGGAATGGCTTATGAGTGGTTGTACCCAATTGAACTAGATAGTTCTTTAGTGAATGATCCAAATGTATATCCGTCCGATACCACTATTTACACCGTATTAGTAACTGATAGTAATGGTTGTCAAAATATGGACTCGTTGACCGTATTTGTTAACCCGCTTCCAGTAGTTATCACTTCTTTAGATGATAGTATCTGTTTTGGTGAGTCAATAACTATATCAGCTGGTGGTGGCGAAAGCTATCTATGGACCCCATCTGCTAGTTTGGATAACGATACTATACAGCAGCCCCTAGCTACACCAGATAGTAGCACTACTTATGTAGTATTAGTTACTGACAGCAATGGATGTCAAAATGCAGGTCAAACATTAGTTAGGGTAGATCCACTTCCAATAACGAATGTGAGAGCATTGAATTTCCAACTTTGTTTTGGATTCAGTACTCCAATAATTGCTTCTGGTGGAGTTGATTACCAATGGCAAAACCCTCAAGATGGATTGTCTTGTGGTAGCTGTGCTGATCCAATTGCGACCCCTACTCAAACAACCACCTATTATGTAGATATAACCAATCAGTTTGGTTGTATTGTTACGGATTCGGTAACTATAACCGTTAACGAGCTTCCACAAGGAATTGCTACTAACGATACCATCATTTGTCGTGATGATAGCGTTACCATTGAAGCTATTGGTGGAACAGTATATGCTTGGAGTCCAGCTAATACGTTGAGTTGTGATAGCTGTGCAAACCCTATTGCTCATCCATTAGTAACTACAGAATATACAGTTCATATTACCAATCAGTTCGGATGTAGCAACAGGGATACTGTTCTGGTAGAGGTAAGTCAATTTCAAGCGGCATTTAGTATGAGCGATTCAGCGATATGTCTACCGGGAACCATAAATTTTAACGACCTATCTATTTCGGACACAACTGTAAAGAACTGGTTCTGGAACTTTGATGGTACATCTTTTGATGTCTCTCAAAATACATCGTTTACTTATACTCAAGCAGGTACTTATAATGTAACCTTAGGTATACAAACTGCTTTGGGTTGTACAGACAATGCTAGTAGACAGTTAGTAGTGTATCCTAAGCCAGATGTTGATGCTGGACCAGATCGTACCCTTTGCTTAGGTAGTGGGTTCATCATGAATGCTAGTACTAATGCTTCTACTTTCTGGTGGACGCCTACTACTGGGTTGAATGTATCAGGTTCTTTGACTCCATTTGCTGCGCCTCTTTCTTCTACAGATTATATCTTAAGTGTAGAGGATACAAATGGCTGTGTAAATAGCGATACTATAGCAGTTACGGTTAATCCAGTTCCTATAATTGATGTAACGAATAACAGTACCATTTGTAAAGGCGATAGCGTGAGTTTATCAGCTAGTGGTAATTACAGCTTCAGCTGGATACCTGCAATTAACTTGAGCCACGCTGATAGTTCTACTACTTGGGCTAAGCCAGATGATACCTTTACTTATGTATTAGAAGCGTTGAATCAATTTAACTGTAGAACCTTTGATACGGTAACCGTAACGGTAAATCCAATTCCTGATGCTCCAATTACTGCCCCATTAGAGATATGTGAAGGCGAGTCCGTTCGTTTAGAAAGTTTTGGCCCTTCAACGGATGACTTTAATTGGAGTCCTGCTAGCTTGACAAGTTGTTCTACTTGTCAACAGACTTGGGCTTTCCCTACAGAAACGACTACTTTCCGATTAGATGTGGAAAATCAATTTGGCTGTAGTAATTGGGACACAGCAACAGTGGCTGTTCGACCTAACCCTTGGGTAGAAACACCATTGAATATCATTGTATGTAAAGGCGAAGAAGTGGAATTTCCTGCTGAAGCTAGTGCCGATGCTATCATTTTTGAATGGTCTCCAGCTACAGATATTAACGATGCTACAATTTTGAACCCTATCGGTTCTCCAGCTAAAACTTCGGAATATGCTATTACCGTAACCAATGAGTTCGGTTGTACTGATAGCGATACTTTGAGTTTTATTATAAAGGAGAAAGTGCAAGCCTTTGGTGCTGCTGATACAGGTGTTTGTGATGGGGTTCAGGTGCAGTTGTTCGCTGCTTTTAACGATGGTTCTATATTAGGTAATAGTTCAGTTACTTGGTATCCTCAAGAGGCTTTCGAAGACCCTACGAGCTGGTCGCCGATATTATTACCAGAAGAAGATCAGCCCTATTTTGCTGTGGTGGAAGATGGTAGTTGTGCGCCTGATACAGTACGTATTTATGTAGAAGTGTTCGATCTGCCTACAGTAGACTTAGGGCCTGATCAAACTACTTACGATGGTGTAGATCTGCCTTTAACGGCTTTTTCTACCGATCCTATAGTTAATTATGTTTGGTCTCCAGATGATATGTTGAGTTGTAACGATTGTGAAACAACGGAATTCAGAGCAATTACTTCGCAAACTTTCAACGTAACTGTTACTGATATTAACGGCTGCCAGGCAAACGATTCAATAAATGTGAAAGTAATTACTACTTGCTCGCAAGAAATATTTTTACCGAATACCTTTACGCCAAATGGTGATGGGGTGAATGATGAATTTTTCGTTCGCGGTTCAGAAGCTCTTTGGGATATCAATGTTTTCAGGGTGTTCGATCGCTGGGGGACATTAATATTCGAGACCAATACCAAGACAATTGGATGGGATGGAACCTACAAAGGACAGCCAGTAGAGATAGGTGCGTACGTTTACTACGTAGAAAGTTTATGTACTAGCGGCGAACTAGTGAAACAAAAAGGGAACGTTACCGTAATAAGATAATGCGTTTAGGGTGGAAAGGGGCCTACAACTCGTCAAGGATGAGTAGTAGGCTTCTTTCATTTTAGGGAGGTCCTATTCTAGTCTTCTACCTCCAAAGGTACAGGGCGATCAATACTTCTATCAAGCGATATAAAGGTCTCTGTTCTATCAATACCGTTTATGGTTTGCATACGGTCGTGTAGTATCAATCGAAGGTGTTTTGTGTCGCGACATACTATCTTGATGAACATATTGTAGTTACCAGTTATGTAGTGGCAAGAAATAACTTCTGGTATGCGAAGTAGCTCCTCCAAAACTTCATCATAATGCGAACTCTTTATCAAGAATATTCCAACAAAGGCGGTAAGGTCATATCCTAAAAGTGCATGGTCAACGGTCAGTTGCGACCCTTTAACTACTCCTGCCTGTATCATTTTCTTCATCCGCACATGCACAGTTCCACTTGAAACGAATAGTTTTTTGGCTATTTCGGTGTAAGGCATCTGGGCATTTTTCATTAATAGCTGTAATATCTGCTTATCAATGTTGTCTAATTTTAATTCTGGACTATCGCTCATAGCTCTAATTTTGGCAATTCGTAATTGAATTGCCAATTTAGTATGAATTATCTAAAATTATTAGAGTCCTGATATAATAATTGAAATTTTAAAGGCTTCTCTATACTTTGGTATCACATTGTTGGGTGATGAAACGGCAAACATGCCCTCCGGTCTCGAGGGTGAGGAGCTAGGGACAGATCCTAATTGGACTAACCGCCTCTTGCAGGTTCGAATCCTGCCCCAACAGCAATTTCGCAGCCACGATATATTTTATCGTGGCTGTTTTAATTTTAGATAGTGGTATTTAACCTATAGCCTTTGTTCCTTGCAGATAATGTAAGGAATGGTGTTTAAGATCATCATATTGATGATCATATCATATTTATAAGGTGTGTGATTGCTGAATATTTTAATTTTTGTTTTAAAAACTGACGATTATGTAATAAAAGTTAAAATTTAATATTGTAATTGCAATTTTAGGTGTGTTGATTTACCTTTGTGTTACACTGTTGGGTGATGAAACAGGCAGACATGCCCTCCGGTCTCGAGGGTGAGGAGCTAGGGACAGATCCTAATTGGACTAACCGCCTCTTGCAGGTTCGAATCCTGCCCCAACAGCTACAAAGTTTTGGTTATTGTTTTCAAAAGGGCCCTTAGGTATTAGTACCTAGGGGCCCTTTTGATATACTTAAGTTAAAAGGGAATACAGTATTAGGTTAGTTGTTTGCCTAACACAACCCCACCAAACGCTAACAACAGCCCCGCCAGGTTACTTACGAGAATATAAGCTACAGCCGACCCTGTATGACCACTCTCGAACAACCGAATGCCTTCCAATGCAAACGAGGAGAAAGTGGTGAATGAGCCAAGAATACCGATAAGCAGCATGTTACGAATAGATGGGGAGATACTACTAGGCAAAGCTGCCCATAGCAAACCAATAACGAAACACCCTAGTAGGTTAACTACTAATGTACCCCAAGGGAATACGCCTGAGGAGGCAAACAAAGAATGGCTGGATATACCATAACGCATTAAGGTGCCAATTACTCCACCTAAGGCGATAAGAAGGATGTTCTGCATATGCTTAGTGCTCGTACTCGACTAAAATACTCAACCCCTTCGGCTTTTATGGGTTATTGGTACATGAATACCACAATTTTAGTCTTTTTGGTCCACCTTGTACTTTCTGCATTTATGACTGGAGTGATATGGTTTGTGCAACTGGTACACTATCCATTATTTGCTAAAGTGGGTAAGCAAGCCTTTAAAACATACGAGCGTTGGCATACACAGCTAACGGGACTACTAGTGGGGCCAGCCATGGTGGCCGAGCTATTTACAGCAATAGCATTAGTAAGTCTTCTACCGAAGCAGTTCTTTACTTTGGCGATAGTGAACCTAGTATTGGTAATCGGGATATGGGCCTGTACTTTTTTTGTACAAGTACCTTTGCACGGTCAGTTATCCAATGGATTTGATGCGAATGTTATTAGTAAGCTGGTAAGTACTAACTGGGTAAGAACAGTGCTATGGACTATCAAGTTGATAGTGATAAGTTATACCGCTTACAGTTACGTTACTTCTTCCACTTAATGGAACAACCTATTGCCTTAGTAGTAGATGGGTCTGGGGTCGAACCATTAGTGATCGCCGCAATAGCATTAGCTACATACTTAACTTTGTCTTTGTCCTTTTTGCTGTCTTGGGTATCATCATCAATGGCACCGATGTAAGCTACTTTAAGGTCACCACTTTCTTGCTTGTGCAATAAGTATACATGCGGTGTGCGAGTGGCTCCGTAAGCTTTGGCAGTAGCTTGGGTTTCGTCAACTAAGTAAGGAAAGGTGAATCCCTTCTCTTTAGCGCGAACCTGCATAGCTTCATAAGAATCAGTAGGGTATTCTTCAGGGTCGTTGGAGTTGATGGCAATGACAGGGTATCCTTGCTTTGCAAATTCTTTATCCAAAGCTATCATACGATCTTCATACAGCTTCACGTACGGGCAATGATTGCAGGAGAAGATCACGATATAGCCTTTAGCATCTTCCATGCTGGCCATACTCACCATGTTACCGTCTACATTCTTTAAGTTGAAGTCTGGAGCTATATCGCCCACATGTAGCGCGCCGCTGTGAGGGGTCATAGCTAATCCTAAAAAGGCAAGTGCAGAAATGATCAAGTATTTCATCGTTCTAGTTCTTTAGTAAAGGTTTTATCAATGCTTCTATTTCATCAGCAGAATCAAATTGCTTTTCGTAGAAGTTGTAAGTCTTGCTGCTGTGCTCTACTATCAATGTAGCAGGAATGGAACCCGACCATTTTGTGCTGATCTTATCAATGAAGGAGTTATCGCCTTTGGTATCTAGCAATACTATTTCCGACTTCAGCTTCTTCTTCTCTAGATAGGGTAGCAGTTGTGTATGATACTGGCGGGCAAAATCAAGACTTACCAATACTACCTTTACCCCTTTTTTAGCGTACGACTTATTTATCTTCTCAAAGTAGGGAAGCTCTTCCACGCATGGCTTGCACCAGGTAGCCCAAAAGTTATAGATAACTATGCCTTCAGCGTTATCAATATCTTTCTTTAGGTCTTCAAAAGAAATGATCTTTACAGTCGGTGGTTCTTGCGAACTAAGTGTAGCCGAAATAATAATAAATAGAGAAAGTAGTAAGGTCTTCATGTCTATGGTCTAGTATTCTTCGTCTTCATCAACAACGTTGCCAAAGTTAAACATACCACCGATAATGTCTTTAAATTGAACACCTTCTGCCATCAAATATTTGCTGACTTGTGAACACTCTGCCAGTCCGTGAAGCACAAATTCCATAAGGAATAGCTTCTCTTTCCCTTTCGCTTCTGGTTGATAAAAACCTACAACTTCTGCTAATCCTGTCACTCCTTCTAGCTGCTCGGCGTAACTTTTATCATTCACATCGCTAATTAGGTCAACCACATTTCCTTCGCTGAACCAATCTAGTATATCGCGATACACGCTATTCTCCTTTGCTTTCTTCAACTTCTCAGGGTCGGGGAATATCTGTAAGAACTTAGTGCGAATAGCTTTGCCTATAAGGTTGTGCGCTACTATCATTGGGCCTTCTTGCTCCCCTTCATATACCAGTTCTATTTTTCCAGTAATGGCAGGTATTACACCCCAAAGGTCGCCTACACGAACGTATGTTTTCTTTTTTTCTGTTATCAGCATTCTGCGCTCTGCCGTACTTATCAAATTTTCAAAAGCCGAAATGGTCAATCGAGCAGAAACACCGCTCTTTTCGTCCACATATTCGCTCTCTCTGGCCTCCACAGCTATTTGTTCGTTCAGGTCCACTATCAAGGGAGACCAGTCTATCTTGTCTTTCTGGTCTTCGGTCAATCGAGCCTCTTGCATGGTGATGCTCTTCGAGATAGCTACATCTTTAGGATAATGCGTTAATATCTGCGACTCTATCCTATCCTTTAATGGGGTAACAATAGACCCTCTATTGGTATAATCTTCAGGGTTGGCAGTAAACACGAACTGAATATCAAGCGGCAAGCGCAACTTAAATCCACGGATCTGTACATCACCTTCTTGCAAAATATTGAACAAGGCTACTTGTATTCGAGGCTGTAGATCGGGCAACTCATTTATCACGAACAAGCTTCTGTGCGAACGAGGAACAATACCAAAGTGCATTACCCGCTCATCTGCGTATGATAAACGTAGGTTAGCCGCTTTAATAGGATCTACATCACCTATCAAGTCTGCTACCGAAACATCGGGCGTTGCCAATTTCTCTGCATATCTATCACTTTGGTGCCACCAACTTATAGGGGTGTCGTCTCCTTTTTCCGCAATTGTATCAATGGCAAAACGAGAAATAGGTAATAAAGGGTCATCGTTAAGATCACTACCTGTTACTATCGGCACATATTCGTCCAACAGCTCCGTCATTTGTCGAGCGATCCTAGTTTTGGCCTGTCCACGTAAGCCTAGTAAGATGATATTGTGTCTTGACAGAATTGCCCTTTGTAGCTCAGGTATAACAGTAGTGTCATATCCAAGTACACCTTTGAAAAGGGGCTGCTTATCTTTTAATCGTTGTATTAAATTTCCTCTCAGCTCTTCTTTTATAGTCTTTGACTTGTAGCCAGCAGCTTTCAATTTTCCTAATGTGTCTATCTTCTCGACATCCCAATTCATAGTATCAGTAGTTTTTCCTTCGGTTGTTCTCAAAATCGTGAAATATCAGGTTGCCAAGTCCCTGAAGATCGGAATAGAATGCTTTCCCTTTATTTATCTCCGTGAAATCGCTCACGAACTTCTTTAAATATGGATCGCTGGCTATCATGAAAGTAGTTACCGGTATTTTCAGCTTTCGGCATTGTTTAGCTAGGCTAAGTGTCCTGTTAATTATCTTTCTATCAAGGCCAAAGCTGTTTTTATAGTAGCCGCCCTTTTCCTTCAAGCAGGTTGGTTTTCCATCAGTGATCATGAATATCTGCTTGTTCGGGTTTTTCCGTCTGCGTAAAATATCCATGGCCAACTCCAACCCTGCAACGGTATTGGTATGGTAAGGCCCAACTTGTAAAAAAGGGAGGTCTTTAATGGTGATCTGCCAAGCATCGTTGCCAAATACGATGATGTCCAAGTTATCCTTAGCATATTTGGTCATTATCAGTTCTGATAACGCCATGGCTACCTTTTTGGCAGGTGTTATTCGGTCTTCGCCATATAGTATCATACTGTGCGAAATGTCGATCATTAGCACAGTACTGGTATTGGTATTGTATTCGCTTTCCATCACCTCCAAGTCATCTTGGGTAAGGTGTAGGTCGTCAATACCGTGGTTGATGTGTGCATTGCGAATGCTATCTAACATTGCTATTTGCTCCAGCGAATCACCAAATTCAAATGGCCTTCTTTCTGGAGTGAAATCATCACCTGGTCCAGCATATGGAGTGCGGTGTTGTCCACGACCACCTTTCTTCAGTTTCCCGAATATCTGCTCCAGAGCATCCTTACGTATGGTTTGCTCCGTTTTTGAAGTAATGGTCAACCCACCGCCACCATCTTCATCATCTTGCAGGTAGCCTTGCTTTTTAAGGTCCTCAATAAAGTCACCCATGCCATACTCATTGGTGGTCAGGTTGTATTCTTTGTCTATTTCGGTTAACCAACTGATCGCTTCTTGTACATCGCCTGATGTATGTACGAGTAACTCTTTGAAAAGGTTGAATAACTTGTCAAAAGTAGTTTCGCCCTCGCCGGGCTTAAAATGTGCGAACCGATAGCCTATCATAAAATGTAAAATACGGTTCTAGGTGATGTTGTCATAACTATGGGGTATTAACGCCAGCATATCAAATTGGTTTCCTTTGTGCTCAATAAGTTTCAGCAAATGCTTGGTAGCAGTTTCCCCAATAATTGTTAAATAATATAGGCTGCTATACCATTACAACAGTAGGGCTAGTTCAGAAAGTGTATTCATTCACTTCAAACTACACACCTCATGTTGTTCAAAACCATCCCCACAGGTCGAAATTTTTGTTCTCTAAGTCTTTTTCTTCCCCTACTTTGTTTTCTGTTTACGGCTATGGGCTTTCAAACAGCCTTTGCTCAAACTGGAGCGCAGCAGAAAGCCGAAATGCCATTTTTCACCATTAATGGACGCTTAGCTAAAGACATACCCTTAGTTAGTGTAAAGGCCGATGTGCAGATAAGTGGTGTAATAGCACATGTTACACTTACCCAAGAATTTTATAACGATTACGCAGAAACGATAAGCGCAGAATATGTATTCCCAGGTTCTACCTCATCTGCTGTTCATGCTATGAAAATGTTCGTGGGTGAACGTGAAATTGAGGCAGAGATAAGAGAGAAGCAACAAGCAAAAATGGAATATGAAGCTGCCAAAAGTGAAGGTAAAAAGGCCAGCTTGTTAGAACAGCACCGCCCAAATGTTTTTCAGATGTCAGTGGCTAATATCGATTCTGGGGAAACCATAAAAGTAAGCCTGAGCTATACAGAATTATTGGTGCCCGAGGATGGTACTTATCAATTTGTATTACCTACAGCAGTAGGTGAGCGATTTGTGAAAGGCGAAGATGCTGCAGAAGATGAATGGGCAGTTAATCCATTTGCATTGAATCAAACCGCAAAAGATGCAATTGGCTCCAACCCCTTCTTCGATATCAATGTAAAGCTGAACACAGGGGTAACCTTACAAGAGGTGAAAAGCCCATCGCACCCGCTGGATATTAAGTATGAAAGTAAAAAGTCGGTAGCTATTCGATTAAAAGACGACCAAGCGGTAAAAGCTGGTAAAGACTTTGTACTTGATTACAAGTTAAAGGGTAGTTCGATAGAAACTGGACTACTTACCTACGAAGAAAATGGCGAGAAGTACTTCTTATACATGGCACAACCACCTGCGCGGGTTGCTCTAGAAGAAACTACTCCGCGAGAATACATTTTTATTGTGGATGTCTCTGGCTCCATGAATGGTTTTCCGATCGGGGTATCGAAAGAACTGATGCGCGAATTATTCGCGAAGCTCCAACCGACAGATCGGTTCAATGTGCTCTTGTTTGCATCTGCTTCAGCAGTATTTGCAGAGCAGTCGATACCTGCATCGGCGGATAACCTAAAGAAGGCTTTTGCCTTTATTGATAAGCAAGGTGGAGCTGGAGGCACGCAATTGATCAATGCCCTAAATAGTGCGCTTGATCTGCCCGAAACTCCCGATTATGCGCGTAGCTTAGTGATAGTTACGGATGGGTATGTATCAGTAGAGCGAGAAGCCTACGACCTTATTCGCCAAAAGTTGGGCAATGCAAATTTCTTTCCGTTCGGGATCGGTTCAGGTGTTAACCGCTACATAATTGAAGGAATGGCCAATGCTGGAAATAGTACTCCATTTGTAATACTAAGTGAACGCGATGCTGCTGAAAATGCAGCCAAGTTCCGTCAATACATAGAAGCTCCACTACTTACAGATATTGATGTTGATTTCGGGAAAATGCAAGCATATGATGTAGAACCCGCTAAGATGGCTACACTGTTTGCAGAAAAACCCGTGATAATGATAGGGAAGTACAAAGGTGACCTAAATGGAGAGGTAGACTTAAGTGGAACCACAGTTAAGGGCGATTTTGCTTCTTCTGTAAATATGAAAGATGCTGTATCGGGTAAGGACAATGAGGCATTGAAATACTTATGGGCGCGCACCCGCATCAGAAATTTAAGTGACTACTATAACCTAGATAAGAATGGAGAGGCTAAGAGGGAGATAACAGCCTTAGGCTTGAAGTATAGCTTACTTACTGAGTTCACCTCTTTTGTAGCGATAGATAATGTGAAGCAAGATAAGTTGGTGAAGAAAAAGAGCATCAACAACCAAAACGGTTCAGTACCAGAACCGCACGAGTGGACTATTATTATTCTTTCTGCGGCTATCGTTAGTTACTTCCTCTTCATGAAAAACCGCGCGTAGCATGGGCGTTATCACCATGTCAAATTATAAGCCGCAAGCTCCCGCGGATAAGCTCTGGGTAATAGGGTTCATTGCCCTTTCCTTCTTCCTGTTGTTCCCCGCTATTGATGCTTATCTGAATTTAAGCTGGACTATTATGCTCTTTTGGGTGGTGCTTTGCCCGCTGATAATCAAAGTGGCTCATACACAACACTATTCCATTAGGTATTGGGCGGTAACTGTAGCTAGTTTAGTTGCCTTTGTAGTAGTGCCCTCGTATCTGTTCTTGTTCTTGGCTTTTGGCTTTGGTGTGTTGGCTATTGTTGAACTACTGCTTGGCAAACTGAATCGCTATGCCCCATTGGTGGTCATTCTCATTACTCCCTTTGTACAATATGTATTTAATATTTTCGGATTCCCCATCAGGTTACAACTCACTACTTGGGCGGTTGAGGTCATCAATGTATTAGGTATGAATGGCACGGCCAATGGTAATTTGATAGAGCTTGATGGTGCTGATTTTTCCGTAGATGCAGCTTGTATAGGGCTTAAAATGGTGATAACCACCTTTCTTTTTACACTATTCTTTATTACCCATTTTGAGCAAAAGAAGAATAGGCAGCTTAAAGTATTACCCTTTTTACTCATCATGTTAGCTGCGCTGGTAGGTGTGGTATTCAGCAACTTCGTGCGCATTATAGCTTTGGTGCTATTCAAGTCTATGCCCAATACCGTCTCGCATGAGCTTATAGGTATTGCATGCATGCTTCTGGTTGGTATAGTGCCTGTATATCTAGTGGTAAAAAGTGTGTTCGATAATTCAAGCATGTTAACTATTCCCTCGCTACCAAAAAACCTTATAAAATGGAATAGGCAGAGCAGGTTGCTGTTGTTGGGTGCTTTGTTACTGGCTTTCACAGTTATTAGAGTAACTGGTAGCTATCAGGTAAAGGATATTCCTTCAGATCCTTTGTTTGAGAAACTGGTAGTGCCTGGATATGATAAGGAAGTGTTAGATAATAACATCCTAAAACTGGTAGACCAAAACTCGTTGATCTATATAAAGCCTTGTAAAGGGATATTCCGAAGTGATCATAATCCATTGGGCTGCTGGCGAGCTAGTGGCTATCAGATAACTCAAGAACGCCCCTTTGAACTTGGTGGTACGGAGCTGTATTATGGAATGCTGACTAATGGAAGCGATAATATGCACACCCTATGGTGGTATGATAATGGTGAGCATGTAACCAACGATCAATTAGAGTGGCGCTGGCAAATGATAAAGGGAGCTGATGAATATAGATTAGTGAACGTAACAGCGCATAGTAAAGAAGAACTCATGCAAGCAGCTAGTCAACTCATGCGTGTAGATATTTTCTAAGAAAAACTGCTGGATTTGCTCATATGCTTCTACTTTTAAACACTTAGATGGAATGATGTAATTTTGCCATTTGTTTGATGTTCAGGGGCTTAGCCTCTGTTTTCTTGTGTTGCTTATTGCTATATTGACGCTGATGAGGGTGAGCACCAGGGCTACGGAAGAAAGACTATCGCGGCGGATCGAACAGTTAGAAAAGGAGAACGCGCGTTTGCGATCGCTTGTAAAAGAGCGAAATGGTATTCCTGTATCTGGTCGTAAAACTGAACAAGAAA
>CAYGTK010000074.1:16586-17156 GCA_964352775.1 uncultured Chitinophagaceae bacterium | reverse complement strand
ATAAGAATCTAAGTCAGGCATCCATTGGCGAATGTTTCGTAAACCCTTATCAAATTTCTGTGTTTTCGATGTAGGGTTGAATATTCTGAAATAAGGTGCAGCATCCGTTCCACCACCCGATGCCCATTGCCAACCGCCATTGTTGCTGGCCAATTCAAAGTCGAGCAATTTCTCGGCGAAATAGGCTTCGCCCCAGCGCCAGTCAATTAGTAAGTGCTTGGTTAAAAAGCTAGCCACTATCATGCGTACTCGGTTATGCATAAAACCCGTTTCATTCAGTTCGCGCATCCCAGCATCTACTATTGGGTAGCCCGTTCTCCCTTGGCACCAAGCTTCAAATTCCTCTTCGTTGTTTCGCCAATCGATATGATCATATTTCTCGCGGAAAGAGCGCTCTATAACATGCGGATAATTGTACATTATCATTTGGTAGAACTCGCGCCATATCAACTCATTCAAATACACCTCACTTTTAGCTTGTGCCTCTTGAGCTTTCTTGCGAATACTTATAGTACCGAAACGGTAATGTATCCCCAGTTTGGAAGTAGCGGGTTTAGCAGGGTAATTACG